>CAMYZR010000018.1 GCA_947303905.1 uncultured Atopobiaceae bacterium | reverse complement strand
CTCACCAATAGACTCGACGCTTTCGGGGATGGTGATGGAGGTGATGCGAGTACAGTAGAACGCATCGTCACCGATTGACGTAAGCGTAGACGGCAGGGAAATTTCTTCTAAGTATTGTCTTGCTGAATAGCTGCTAAAGGCATCGTCGCAAACGGTAGTGATACCCTCATCAATGACCAGGCGCTTGACGTGCCACGATCCCTTGAAGCTTGGTGGCTCCGTCATGGGCCCTTCGCCGGAGATGGTAAGGGTATAACTGCCCGCGTCGTAGGCGTAGGATAGCCCGTTCGAGAACGTGCCGCTATCTGTGGCAACCCTATCCACTACAGTCGTTTCTACCTCAGACAGCGTGCTCTCAGAGTCTATTACTGATTCAACGGGGTTTTCCTTCGATGGTTCGACGACATCGGTAGGACTCTCTTTCGAATTCAATTCATTGAGCATCACGACCGCAGCGCCATTGTTTGCTTCTTCGCCCATGCCAGAAGAGGTGGTTCCTTCGCCAAGGTCGCCATTTTGCTCTGTGGTGTCGCTCAGCCCCTCAGTCTTGTCGGCAGGCAGGACAATCGCGTTCTCATCCATGACGGGCTCTGTGTATGTAGTTGTATCGGTCTCTGTGACGGCATCGTTTTTTTCGGTGCCACGGTCGAGTTCATTGGCTTCTTCCAAGTTCTGCTCGATAGCCTCTTCTTCTGACAAGCCATCCACTGTGGCAGCGAGTGACTGTGCAGGCATACTGGCAGAAACAAGGGCTATCGTAAGTACCGCCGCTATACTCTTTTGCAACTGCCTTCGCATTCTTATCTCCCATCACGAGTTTGCAGCTATACTGATGCTCCTTTTAAATTTTACCTAATCCACCGTAGAAACCTGCACAGGTTCTTTGCGACAGACTGGATAACTCAAATAGGGGTATTTCTGCCAGTTTTCCAACACCACCTATTCAGTAGCTCTGGCTGCGCCAATTCGGTATGTCACCGCCATGATGTGCACAGGCGCAACGCCATGTTTTGGTACTGTCCGTCCTCAACCGATGGATGATCTGGAAGAAACAATAGTATAACGCCATCCAACACAATCGGCTCTTCTGAAAGCAATCTACAGGTCTCTGTTAATCAACTCGACCAGTCCTGCGTGCGAGCGACTATTTGTGCCCTGAGCGGAGCTTATTCTTTATGATGTGGCATAGCGTTCGTTAAGGCCATCTGCGGTTACAGCGTTTCCACAGATGATCACACGTTGAACGGGCCACGTTTGTGACCCAGTGCAAACGAACCATGAAGACGTCGCAGTCAAGGCTGAAGCGTGTGGCGGCCTCGGAGAGGGCTGTGTCCCACTGGCTGCGCCAGTCTCGGTGGTGATGGTGGAAAGACCCTGCTCATACGCGTAATAAGCCTGCGCGAGGGCGGAGTTGAGCTTGTGGGTTGAACGAGGGCCACGTTTGTGACCCAGTGCAAACTGGAACACGCAGAGAAGGCAAGCAAATAAAGGGACTGACCCCGGAGGAGTTCCGGAGCCAGTCCACAGCCGCCTAGGTTCTTACTTATCGCGTCCAAGTTTTGGGATGCAGTTTACGGTTGGCAGCGGCCTTGGCGAGGGGCCAGCACCAAGGTTAGGAAATCAAGAGGCGTGAGAATGTTGAAATCCCAAAGGCTCGGGGTGGTCCCCCAGGGCCTTGAAAAACTGTAATGTGTGCCTTCAGGGCTAGGGTGGAGATTCTTCTTTCGTTCGTAGTTCGTGTGTTTTGCGATTTTCAGCTGTGTGCTATGAACTCGGTGCCAGCGTGGAACCATATCGTGAGGTCGAACGGTCTCTTTCGCATGAGTAGTTCCCGTTTTTGGTCACATGAAAGAGGGTTACATGTCGCAACTAGAGCTTACCAGCGGTCTCGCATTCTTGTCTTAGTCGAATGATCGGGGCGCTTTGTCTTTTACAGCAAGCATTGTTGTAGTAACGAATTCTCGAGAAATCATCCTCAGGATTCGTCCTTTGATCGTATGGTGGGAATCATGATAGCCTGCTGTTCTGCGCTATCTCACTTTGATTTAGTCCCGCCTTATAGGTGTAGACGTCTAGCATGATTGAAGCGGGTAAGAGTCCCCAGACCTATCTACACGCCCTTTTCCACGGGTAAAGCTCACTCATTCAAGGAAACCTCCGAAACCTGTAGCCAGCTAGATTATCTACTTATGAACAGGCTTTATTGCATTGCGGGCGAAGACCGCTTCCCAGTATGAGTCGCACACATTGCCCAGAGACCCCCCCCTTTTTCCTGAATTGCGTTTTGGGGAGAGACTGACCCAAGAGGAATAGGAAGACAATCCAGTCACCGACTCACTTTGTGCTCAGGACTATCTGTGTATCGCCTCGTGATTCAGATGATACATAGTGACGTACTTAGTTGCATGTGTCCTCGCTGTAAACTATGTAGGCTCGACTATTAAAGACTATGTCTGGCGTGTCAAAAAAACGTCCCCGCACATTTGTGCGGGGACGCCCGAGTCTCACTATGTGCTTGCGCCTAGTTGTAGTACGCCAAGAGTCCGAGGCGGGCGAACGTGACCAGGGCGGGATCGACCTTGCGAGGCCTTGCGGGCTCGGCAGCGAAGAGCGTACGCAGGCTCTTGGCAACCTTGGACAGAATCTGCGACAACGACATGACGTACTCCCTTCGCGCGACTAAATCGGCATCTTGACATCTATATTACGAATCTGTTAAAACCTATTCCAACTGTTTGTATCGATACTATTCACAAGTTCCATTTGTAAGGGCAAACCGCTATCGGGGGAGACACATGAACTTCTCGAGTATGGAGTACTTCATTGCGCTCGCCGAGGAGCGCAGCTTCACGCGGGCCGCGCAGCGCCTGATGGTGACCCAGCAGACCCTTTCCGCCCACATAGCCAGCGTGGAGCGCGAGCTGGGCGTACGCCTGGTCAATCGCAAGGTGCCGCTCACGCTCACCTATGCCGGCGAGGTGCTGCTGGGCTACGCGCGCCGCTTCGAGACCGATCGACGCGCCATGGAGCAGGAGTTTGCCGACATCTCCGGTGACGAGAGGGGACTCTTGGCCGTCGGCATAGCATCGACGCGCGGTCGTCTCCTGCTGCCTCGCGCACTTGCCGAGTTCCATGAGCTCAAGCCCGGCGTGCGTGTCATGGTCGAGGAGGACGAGAACGAGAACCTCGTCGAGGCGCTGCGCGAGGGCAGGGTGGACATGACCGTGGCAACCATCCCCACCAACACCGCGGGTCTGGAGGTGCGCCTTCTGCGCACCGAGCAGATCGTGCTGGTGGCCTCATGGAACCTGCTCCGGCGCCTCTATGGCGAGAACGCCCAGAACGTGGTTAACGAGGTCGTGCGCACGGGAAGTCTGGCGGCACTCGAGGGCTGCCCCTTCCTGCTGCTCGGTCGCCACGACGAGCCCGGTGACCTCTCGCGTCTTCTGATCGAGCGGGCAGGGCTTGATGTCGAGCCGGCCGTTGTGTCGACCAACTCGGAGACGCTCATGGAGCTGGCGTTGCGCGACATGGGCGCCACCTTCGTTCCGGCCGACCTCGCGCACGCGATGCTGGGGGAGAGCACGTCGAACATGTGCGTCATGGTCCTCGGTCCCACGGCGCGCATCGACATTCATGTCGCTTGGCGCTCGTCTACGCATGTGTGGAGCGTCATCGAGGACTTCGCCGATCTTCTCGCCAGACAGGCGGGGGCGGGCGGGATGCAGTGATGGGCACGCTGGCCACCTGGCAGGCGGTCGATCTGCGAGACGACGCCGTGACTGTGCGCATTGTCGGGCAGGTGTCGGCGGCGGCGCTCGCGCAGGAGCTGACGGGCTCCAAGGCGATGGCGCGGCGCGTCATCGCAAGAGGCCAGCTGACTCGCAACGGGCAGTCGCTCGAACCGAACGGGACGCTGGCCCCCGCAGAGACGGTCGAGCTCAGTCTGGGCGCGAGCAAGCGGACTGCCATCGACATGGCTCGTACGAGGCAACCGCTCGATATCATCTACCAGGATCGCGTGCTCTGTGCGGTGGACAAGCCTCGGGGGCTGCTCGTGCACGGAGACGGGTCGGATGCGGATACCCTGACGGCCCGTCTTGCCGCATCGCTTGCGGCGCAGGGGGTTTCGGGCACACCGCAGGCGGTCCAGCGCCTGGACGTGGAGACGACAGGCCTTGTGCTGTTCTCCCTGGCAGATGAGCTGCAGCCGATGCTTGATGCGCAGGTTGCCGGACACGAGATGGCCAAGCGCTACCTGGCCGTGGTGCGCGGGAGCCTTCCGGGAGAGGATTGGCTGGAGCTCGACGGCCCCATCGCGCGGGATCGCCACGATGCCCGCAGGATGCGCGTGGGCCGCACGGGCAAGCCGTCCCTCACGCGCGTACGCACGCTGGCGCGTTCTGGCGGTCGCTCGCTCGTGCTTGCGGAGCTCCTCAGCGGCCGTCGGCATCAGATACGCGTGCACCTTGCCCATGCGGGCCACCCGATCGTGGGCGATGCGCTCTACGGGGGCCAGCCTGCGAAAGAGGGGCTCATGCTGCACGCCTTTGAGGAGCGACTGATCCATCCCGTGTGGCGCACACCGCTTGACCTGCGTACCGCATGGCCTGCGCGCTTCTCGCACATGGGATTTGACGAGGGGGCGACAAGCCTGCATGAGGGCTAGGGCGCCGCTCACACGAAGCCGTACGGCTGACGCCCTTCGGGCAGGCGCCAATCAGGCATACTGAACCGAAGGGGACAATCGAAGAGAGGTGCACTATGGCTGATACCATGCGTGGTGTCTATACCAACCTGACGAGCATCCGTCGCGACGTGTTTCGCGAGGTAGCCAAAATCATGTACTCCATCGGCGACCATCCCGAGTGGACGGATGCCGACATTGACGATGCCTTTGACGAGCTTCCGTTCAAGATCCTTCCGGGTGACGTCGCCACCTATCGTGAGAGCGTCTTTCTCGAGCGCGCCATCATCGGCGAGCGCATCCGCCTGACCATGGGCCTCTCGCAGCATGGCGCCGACAGCCGCTCGCGCATCAGTGAAGGCTTCAGTCGCGCCGAAAGCGGCGGCCTTTCCTACTACGAGCCTCCTCTGATCAATGTCATCAAGTTTGCCTGCAACGCCTGCGAGGATAACGTCTACCGCGTGTCGAGCGCCTGCCAGGGCTGCCTGGCGCACCCCTGCCGCGAAATCTGCCCCAAGGGCGCCATCAGCTTCCGCCACAAGCGCGCCTTCATCGACCACGAGAAGTGCATCGGTTGCGGCCGCTGCGCGCAGGTCTGCCCTTATCACGCCGTCCACCATCACGTGCGTCCCTGCGCCGAGGCCTGTGGCATGAAGGCCATCGGGTCGGACGAGCACGGCCGCGCCGACATCAACTACGAGAAGTGCGTGAGCTGCGGCCAGTGCCTCATCAACTGCCCGTTTGGCGCCATCGCCGACAAGAGCCAGATCTCCCAGGTCATCTGGTCGATCCTCGGTGGCGAGGAGGTCATCGCCGCCGTCGCTCCTGCGTTCGTCGGCCAGTTTGGCGGCAAGGGCAACGTGGGCAAGCTGCGCGAGGCCTTCAAGCTGCTGGGCTTCGCGGGCGTCGAGGAGGTTGCCATCGGTGCTGACCTCTGCGCCATCCAGGAGGCAGAGGACTTCTACGAGGAGGTCGTCGAGGGCGACCAGCCCTTCATGGGCACCTCCTGCTGCCCGGCATGGTCCTCGATGGCGAAGATGGAGTTCCCCGACAACGCAGAGTGCATCTCGATGGCGCTCACGCCCATGGTGCTGACCGCCCGCATGATTCGCTCGCAGCACCCCAACGCCAAGATCGTGTTTGTGGGTCCCTGCTCTGCCAAGAAGCTCGAGGCCATGCGCAAGAGCGTCCGCTCCGAGGTCGACTACGTGCTCACCTTCGAGGAGATGGCGGGCATGATGGACGCCAAAGAAATCGACTACCTCAAGCTCGAGGACGACAACAAGAGCGACTTTGCCGTCGCCTCCGCGGACGCGCGCAACTTTGCCGTTGCGGGCGGCGTCGCCAATGCCGTGGTCAACACGCTCAAGCACACCCATCCCGAGCTCGAGGTCAAGGTGTTCAACGCCGAGGGCCTCAATGAGTGCCGCCAGATGATCAAGGATGCCGTCAAAGGCAAGTACCCTGGCTACCTGCTCGAGGGCATGGCCTGCCCGGGCGGCTGCGTGGCCGGCGCGGGCACGCTGCAGGCCATCAACAAGTCGCGCGCCGCGGTCCAGCGCTACGCCAAGCGCTCGCCTCACGCCAATGCCGTGGACAACGAGTTCCGCTCGCTCATCCATCAGCTCGAGCGTCCCGAGGATGGCGTCCAGCCGGAGGAATAGACGAAGGGCCCGCACATAACGAATGGTAGAGTGTACACTTCTCGCCAACTATTCGGTCTCTTGTTTGGGGAGTCCGAATAAGGAGCGAGAAGTGTACGCTTTTGTGTCGGGGTGGCTAGCGCGCGAGAAGGTCAGGCAGGGTCTCGAGCGTGCAGGCCTGCACGTTCTTCCACTCCCGCGGGAACGCCGCCCGAAGCTCGTCCTCGAGAAAGCGGTCATCGAGAAGCAGGACCACGCCGTGGTCATCCTCGGTGCGGATGAGGCGCCCGGCAGCCTGCAGCACCTTGTTCAAGCCCGGGTAGGTGTAGGCATAGGCAAAGCCCTTGCCCATCTTGACGTCAAAGTAGTCCTTGATCACCTCTCGCTCGCTGGAAGCCCTCGGCATGCCCGTGCCGACCACGGCAACCCCCACAAGCGACTCACCTGGCAGGTCGATGCTCTCGCCAAAGATGCCGCCCAAAACGCAGAGGCCGAGGAGGCTCTTGCCCGCGGCGCGCGTCTCGCGGAACCTGGCGACAAAGTGCTCGCGTTCGTCCTCGCGCATGCCGAGGCGCTGTCGGATGACCGTAGTCTCGGCACTCGTGAGTGGCTCGAGGGCCTTTGACACCTCTTCCATCATGGCGTAGGACGGGAGTAAGGCCAGGTAGTTGCCCGGACGCGTGCGTGTCAGGGTCGTCAGGTAGGCAGCGATGCGAGCATAGAGCTCTGGTCCGCGCTGCGAGAAGCGGGCGGTGACGTCCGTGCCGATCAGAACCTGCTGGTGGCTGTGATCGAAGCTGGATTGGACGTAGAGGGACGTGTCGTCGTCGCGAGCCGCGAGCAGCTTTCGGTGATAGTCCATGGGCAGCAGCGTTCCCGAGAAGAAGACGGCGGCCCTTGCCTGTTCGAGTCGCTCGTCGAGATCGTGGTGAGGGTCGACACAGAAGATCTTGAGCCTTCTCCCGCCCCGCTCAGCCCTGCCGAGGAACGTGACATAGCCCGCCTCGCTCCGCTGCAAAGCCCCGACAAAGGCACGGATTTGAAGGCTCGTGTCCCGCAGGGCGAGGAAGGTCTCTACCGCATCCCCCGTGGGAGTGCTTGCGTGACCTTTGCCCCCTTGCATGTCATCCGCAAAGGGGGAGAGCTGCTCTAGGGCGGTGTCGATGCCGTCGGCAAGCGCCGAGAGGGAATCTTCGAACGCGTCACTCGTGCGCACTGCCTGATAGGCCGGTTGGGTCCCTCGTCCCTTGGAGCCAGGGCGTGCGCCTGACTGCAGCGCCTTATCCCAGTTGGGGAATGCAGAGATGACGGCGCGCACGCTCTTGACTAGACTGGGGGCGCCATGCTCGCGCAGGAGTTGCTCGAGTCTCTTGAACTCCGCGACGGTGAGCTCTGCGCTGTACATCTCGCGCATGCGTTCCACGAGGTTGTGGGCCTCGTCGACGAGATAGATGGTGTCACCACCGTCGGCCTCGTCCGACAGGCCAAGGAGAGCTGCCGACGGGGCGAACGCATAGTGGTAGTCACAGACGATGACGTCCGACCAACGTGCCGCGTCACGCTGGAGCTCGTAGGGACAGACATGCCAGCGCGCGGCCACATCCTTGATACGGTGGGAATCAAGGATGTCATGGGTGCTTATCGCCTCGTAGAGGGCCTCGTTGACCGAGTCGTAGTGACCTCGGGCGAGCGGACACTCGATTGGGTTGCAAAGGGATGACAGGGGACGGGCGCGCACCTGCCCGCCATGCGTATGGACGCGGATGGGGCAGAGTTTGTCGCGAGCCGTCATGACCAGAACGCTTGCAGACAGGTCCTGTTGCCTGAGGAGGTCGATGGCTTCGAGGACGGGGCCGCGCGTCATGGTCTTTGCCGTGAGGAAGGCAACCCTAGACGCCTTACCCGAACCTATGGCCTTGAGCGCGGGGTACAGGGTGGCAAGCGTCTTGCCAGAGCCGGTCGGTGCCTGGACGTACAGGCGCTTGCCCTCGTGAATGGCGGTGGCAACCGCATCCATGATCTCTTTCTGACCGCTCCGTGGCCTGAGGGGGAACGTGAGCGAGGAAAGGGACTCCCTTCGCAGCTCGTCGTGGTTTGTCCTCCATGCGGCCCAGCGCTGAGCCGCCTCGAGGAGCGCGAAGAACCTTGCCTCGATGTCTGGTGTGTCGTAGGCGTGCTCGATCTGACGCACCTCGCCCGTGGTCATGCTCGCATAGGTGATTCGGATCACGACCCGCTTTCCGAAGGCGGTCGAGAGCGCGGCCGGTCCCATCTTGCTGCGGAGATAGAGGTAGGCGTAGCAAAGCGCCTGTGCCTCGTGGACGGCGACCGGCTCGTCGATGGCAGACACGTCGCGCGACACGCCCTTGATCTCGTCGATGACGAGCGGATGCGTGCCGTCATCGATGATGCCATCAGCCCTTCCTTCGACGCGAAGAAAGAACCCTTTCTGGTCGCTCACGGCCTCTTCGCGTATCTCGAGACGGGCGGCATGAGGGCTGAAGGAACCGTTGGGGAAAAAGACGGAGCATGCCAGCGACACCTCCGCCTGATAGGCCTCACCAGCCGAGGCCTGCAGCATCCGATGAATGCTGCTCCCGGCCTGCATGGCCTCGACGCTGCCGCGACTATCGCTATCCGAGTCGATGTCCCCCGAGCGCAGGAGGAACTCGACGAGCTTGCGCACCGACGTCCGCAGCGTTCGCATGTCTCCTCCTCACGTTCCACGATGGATACCCACGCCATGGTAATCCAAAGGCGCGGAAAACAGGTATCTGTCTCCTGTATCCACTACCATGGGGCAGAGGCCAGCACATGAAGGAGATGCCATGCCCAACTCGCGGTTCATACGCAGCGTCACGATCGACTGGGGGGCAGTTCCCAGGGACTCGTACCTGCGAGGCATCCTTGCGCTCACGCGTCTGGAGTCGCTGGAGTTCACCCACGACGTGACCATCTTTGCGGGAGAGAACGGGACGGGCAAGTCCACGTTGCTGGAGGCCATTGCCGTGGCAGCCGGCTTCAATCGCGAGGGCGGAACCCTCAATTTCATGCACAGCAGCTATGATGACGTCTCCGAGCTGCATGAGGCGCTTACGCTCGTGCGTAGCTTCTCGCAGCCGCGATGGGGGCAGTACCTACGTGCCGAGACGCTCTACAACGTGGCTACGCTCGTGAACACCGAGTATGCGGGCGGTCATGTGTCGCTGCCCGACCTACACGCGCAGTCGCACGGGGAAAGCTTCCTCTCCTTCTTGCGCTATGCCCCGAGCCGCAGCCTCTTCATCCTCGACGAGCCGGAGGCGGCACTCTCGCCTCGACGGCAGCTCGAGCTGTCAGAGCTTATCGAGAGGGGTGCGGAAGGGGGCTCGCAGTTCATCGTGGCCACGCACTCGCCGATCATCTTGGGTATCGAGGGCGCGCAGCTGCTTTCGTTTGATGACGGTCACATCCACGAGGCGGACTGGCGCGAGAGCGACGCGGTTCGCGTCATGAGGGACTATCTCGCCGAGCGGCTCGGCTAGGCTCCTGTCATGTTCAGAGATCGGGAAGGCGCCTACGCCAGCTCTTCGATGGCCTCGATGTGCTCGTCTGGCGCTTCCATCACGTTCCAGCATAGGGCAGCGCCCTCAAAGCCGAACTCCTTGACGGCAGCCAGCGATTCGTGGACGTAGCTAGCGTCCGTCCTTGCAATGTCAGCCAGGTAGTTGATCTCTATGCCGGGGTATCGCTCACAACGGACCCTTCCGACCGCTTCCAGCTGGCTGTTCAAGAACGCCCTGTCCATCGCTGGTGCGCTGCATCGCTTGGTGGTGGGGGCATGCTTCTCGAAGAGCGCGTACTCGTACCCGATGCCAGTGGGAGCTTCCGTCCTGCGGTACAGCATGGGCTCGATGAAGTCCGCCTTCTTGGTGATCAGTGCGTAGTTCTGGCCGACAAACCGGCTGACCAGGGGTGCGAACAGGTCCAGGCCGACGACCAGCCCCCTGTCCTTGAAGTAGTCGCACAGTTTGGACACGGCATCAGCGACGTTTTCCTCCTTGGCCTCGAAGAATCGCTGGGCCATCGGATCCTCGAGCTCAAACTCACCGCTCATCGGGTATGAGCGCATGTCGAAGAAGGCGTCACCCTTCTCCTCGTAGAGCCTACGGACATCCCCGAGGTCCACGCCCTTCTCCAGGAAGGCCTTCTGGCACCGCTCGCACCCGCAGCTCAGCACGCCGGGGACGCCCGCCACAAAGGACTGTCCCCTGATCTTGTCGAGGAACACCCCATCGAAGCCGCAGTTCGCAAAGTGGTCCTCGTAGATTGACTCGACGATTTGGATGTTGTGGGCTGAGGACGGGCAACAGAAGACGAAGTCCTCGCCAGGCTGTGCGAGGGGAACGACGATTCTCTTCCCGAAGACGTCCAACGTCTCGTCCGGGTCGGCGATTCCGCCGATCTCCGAGAAGCATGGTAGCCAGAGGATCATCTGGATGCCCTGACCGCGCAAGAAGGAGCCCACCTCTCGGTAGAGCTGCTCGTCGATGCTCCAGCCGATGATCACCCGATCAACGGGAATCATGGACGAGATGAAACCGATCCTCTCGATGATGCTTTTGGTCGAGTAGTTCGAAGCGCTCCAGGCACCGGTGCAGATCTGAAGGATGTATCCCATAACGGCTGTCTCGCTTTCTCACGCCAAAGAGTACGTACGCTCTGCCCCTACACATGTGGCAATGAAAGTCACGCTGATGATGCACTGACGCGACCTGGCTGCACTGCGGCCCTCCTCAGAACGTCTTGTAGAGGGCGACGTCGTCTGGCACCTCCTTGAAGCCGCGCGACCGATAGAACCCGTATGCGGGGACGACACGGTCTGTCGTCAGGTAGATTGTGCGCACGCCACGCCCCGCAAGGTGGCTCTCGATGAGGGAGAGGAACTCGGTGCCATGCCCCTTGCCCTGCTCGTCCGTCCTGATGCAGAGCTCTTCGATGTAGTACTCCGTACCCTCGTACCAATGCTTGATGTTGCCGATGGACATGCCGATGAGCCTGCCGTCCTCAACCAAGCCCAAGACGAGCGGCGTCCTCGCTCCCATCAGGTCCATGAGGTATTGATCAAGCTGCTCCTCGTCGCTCCAGTCGTCGTTCCAAGGGGGCTGGGTGAATACGCTCAAAAAGAGGGCCTTGATGTCCTCGAAGTCCGAGTC
>CAMYZR010000017.1 GCA_947303905.1 uncultured Atopobiaceae bacterium | reverse complement strand
CATCCCCATCCTGCGCGCGGGCCTGGGCATGGTCGACGGCATCCTGTCGCTCGTCCCGTCGGCGCGCGTGGGCCACGTTGGCCTCGAGCGCGACCACGAGACCCACAAGCCCCGCACGTACTACTGCAAGTTCCCGCGCTCGATTTCCGAGCGCACCTGCCTGCTCGTCGACCCGATGTTGGCCACCGGCGGCTCACTTATCGCGGCAATCAAGTACCTGCGCGAAGCCGGCGTCAAGGACATCCGCTGCCTCACGCTGGTCAGCTGCCCCGAGGGCGTCAAGGCGGTTCTCGAGGCCGATCCCGACGTTCGCCTCTATACCTGCATCATTGATCGCGAGCTCAACGACCGCGCCTACATCCTTCCGGGCCTGGGCGATGCGGGCGACCGCATCTACGGCACCAAGTAGCGCATGGCCTGGCCTGGCGTGGCGCATGTCATTTTGGGCGTCCTGATGGGCGTGGCGGGGGCCACGCCCATGCTCTACGTGCTGCATGGGGCGACCAAGGATGAGGCGCGCCTCGACGTGAGGCGCGTCATTGCCTGCGGGTTGGCACCCTTTATGGTTCTCCAGCTTGTGCTCTTGGCGGTGGCGCTGCTTCGTCCAGAAGCTCTCCTGGGCTTTGGCACGGCGATGTCGCTCGCCTTCCTTGCGGTCGTATCCATCGCAGGGCTTGTGGCCTGGAAGCGCATGGGGTAGGCCTCACCATGTACGCAAAATGCTGTTCCCGCAGGTATATAGGGTAGTCCGTTCCGTCACTTCAATTGTGTCAGTGGTGAAGTTTCGGGGCTGGAAGTATGGTCTTTTGCCTGCAACAGGACTACACTCACAACGTTTGAACGCAGTGTTCCTGGGACTGAGCTTCGGCACGATTGCGTGCTAAAACGAAAACGTTGCACTGGTCTTCGGGGGATTGGTCCTATCAACGCTCTGTTCAATCGGGCACTTGAGACCCGGGCGGGGATTGCAATCGTGGGACCAAACGCAACCATTCCTCCATGCTTTAACCGGTGGGATGCCGTTTGCTGTCAAAACGCTTACAATACCAGTCCAGATTTTGAGTGCGCAGAAGCGGTCTGCTATGTTCATCTGAACACTTGCGGCCAAAAAGGCATGGCGGGGGCACGCGCGCCCGTACGTGTGGGAGAAAGGAACCGTGGTGAATCCACTCGATAAGCTTCCTGAGGAGATGGACCATCTCGTCAACAGCTTCTCTTCGACTCCGGTCATCGGAGACCTCAATGCGGGTGTCACCCAGTACTCATTCTGGATGTTCGTCGCTATCGTGATTCTGCTTGCCGTCGTCTTCACGTTCAAGAAGAAGCAGGCGGAAGGCGGGCTGGCGCCCAAGGGACGCTTCGTGAACGGTGTCGAGTTCCTCGTCGAGTACTGCCGTGACGACCTGTGCAAGGCGCTTCTCGGCGATACGTGGCGCGAGCACTTCCCGTTCATCGCAAGCCTGTTCTTCTTCATCCTGGTCAACAACATCGTGGGCGTCATCCCGGGCTGCAAGCCTGGTACGGGGTGCATCGGCACCACGGCGGCGCTTGCCCTCGTCTCGTTCGTCTACTTCATCGTGGTGGGCATGAAGCGCAAGGGCGTCATCGGCTACATCAAGAGCCTCGCGCCCGCAGGAGTGGCCTTCCCCATGAACGCGCTGGTGTGGGTCATCGAGCTCTTCTCGACGTTCCTGCGCCTGGTCACGCTGGCCGTCCGTCTTTTCTGCAACCTGTTTGCCGGCCACGTGGTGCTGGGAACCTTCGCCATCCTGGCGTCGCTGTTCTTCGAGCCCGTGCTGCAGAGCTTCTCGGTGCAGGCTCTCGGGCAGGCAGGCGCCTCGATCTTCTGGGTGGCCATTCTCCTGGTCATCTATGCGGTCGAGCTTCTGGTCGCCGCAATTCAGGCGTACGTGTTCACGCTGCTCTCTGCCGTGTACATTCAGCTGGCAGAGGCTGAGGGTCACTAAGTATTGGCGTTTCGCGGGCCTGTGCCCGCAGACATAACGTGTCTTGGAACTCGCCGGGTGTTCCGGCGAATGACAAAGGAGGAATCGTGGGAGTCATCGGTTACGGCCTTGGTGTTATTGGTGCAGGTCTTGGTATCGGTTTTGCTGCCTATGGTGCGACGACGTCTATGGCGCGTCAGCCTGAGGTTCAGGGGCGCCTCTTCACCGTCTTCATCCTGGCTTCGGCCTTCGTTGAGGCTCTGGCCCTGATCGGCTTCGTCGTGACGCTTATCGCCTAGTGCGCGCAGCGTACCGACGATCCGATTATTGGAGGTTCGAATGAACACGAACAAGCTGGGCTTCGCAAAGCCGGCGGCAACTGCTGGCGTGCTTTCGATTGCGCTCCAGTTCGCAGCCCCCGCAACGGCCTATGCGGCTGGCGCTGACATTCTGATTCCCAAGCCTGCGGAGTTCATCCCGGCGCTCATCGCCTTCCTGATCATCTGGTTCATCATGGCAAAGATGGCCTGGCCCATGATCATCAAGATCCTTGACGAGCGTCAGGAGAAGATCCAGAGCGACCTCGACGAGGCCGCCAAGCTTCGCTGGGATGCCGACGACGCCAAGGCCGCCTATTACGGCCTGCTCGAGGAGGCCGACCTGCGCGCCGACGAGGTGCTCGCAGAGGCCAAGCGCGACGCCGAGGTCCTGCGCGCCGACATGCTCGCCCAGGCGCAGCGTGAGTCGCAGGCCATCATCGCCAAGGCGCATGACGTCATCGACGCCGAGCGCGAGAAGGCCATGGCCGAGCTCTCCAGCTCGGTGGTCGACCTTTCGGTTGAAATCGCGAGCAAGGTGATTGGCGATGCGCTCGACGAGGAGCAGCAGCGCGCCCTTGCCATCAAGTATCTTGCGGAAGTGGGTAGTCTGGATGAAGACTAATCGCACCGACTTGGATAGGGTGGAGGCTTACACGCGCGCCCTCATGGACGCTGCCGCCCAAAGCGGTCGCTCCGCGCGCGACCTGCAGCAGCTCCGCCACGCCATCAAATTCTCGCCCGAGATGCTCAACATCATCGCCGAGATGATTGACGCCAAGGAGGACCACCTGATCGACAAGGTCTATCAGGTTTACAAGGAGCGCCTGGACAACGGCGACCTCACCATTTCGGTCGACGTGACCACTGCAGTGCCCATGGGTGACGAGCTTCGCGCCAAGGTCATCGAGAAGTGCGAGCAGGACTTCGACCGTCCTGTGTACCTCGTGGAGCATGTCGAGCCCAAGATCATCGGCGGCATCATCATCGAGGCGCGCGGCCATCGTCGTGACGCGTCCATCCGCACGCATCTGGTCAACATTCGCAAGGCCCTCTCTTCAAACTACGTGGGGGGTGACGAGTAATGCGCGATCAGAGCTTCGAGTCGCTTATGGCGGGCTCGATCATGGAGCGGCTGCACAACAAGCTTGCCGCCCTCGAGCTCAAGGCAGAGACGCATGAGGCCGCGCCGGTCATCGAGGTGGGCGACGGTATCGCCCACGTTGGCGGACTCAAGACCGCCATGTCCGGTGAGCTGCTGCGCCTCACCAGCTCCGCTACGGGCAAGAACGTCTATGGACTCGCCCAGAACCTCGAGGAGGACGAGGTCGGCGTCGTTCTGTTCGGCGACGTTGACACCATCAAGGAGGGCGACGAGTGCCAGACGACCGGCCGCGTCATGAGCATCCCGGTCGGACGTGACATGCTCGGCCGCGTGGTCAACCCGCTCGGCCAGCCCATCGACGGCAGGGGCCCCATCATCGCCACGCACCGTCGTCCCATCGAGTTCAAGGCCCCTGGCATCATGGAGCGCCAGCCGGTCTGCGAGCCGGTGCAGACGGGCCTCGTGGCCATCGACGCCATGGTGCCCATCGGCCGCGGCCAGCGCGAGCTCATCATCGGCGACCGCAAGACGGGTAAGACCGCCATCGCCATCGACGCCATCATCAACCAGCGCGAAAGCGACATGGTCTGCATCTACGTGGCCATTGGTCAGAAGGCCTCCACGGTGGCAGCCATCCGCGAGACGCTGGAGCGCTACGGCGTGATGGACAAGACCATCATCGTGTCGGCTACCGCTGCCGACTCGGCGCCGCTGCAGTACATCGCTCCCATGGCTGGTGCAGCCATCGGCGAGTTCTTCATGTACAACGACAAGGACGGCAACCCCGCCGATGCGGAGCATCCGGGCGGCCATGTCCTCATCGTCTACGACGACCTGTCCAAGCAGGCCGTCGCCTATCGTCAGATGTCGCTTACGCTGCACCGTCCGCCCGGACGCGAGGCCTACCCCGGCGACATCTTCTACCTGCACTCCCGCCTGCTCGAGCGTGCGGTCAAGATGAGCGACGAGAACGGCGCCGGCTCGATGACGGCACTGCCGCTGATCGAGACCCAGGAGGGCGACGTCTCGGCCTACATCCCGACCAACGTCATCTCCATTACCGACGGCCAGATCTACCTGCAGTCCAACCTCTTCTTCCAGGGCCAGCGCCCGGCTGTCGACGTGGGCATCTCGGTGTCGCGCGTCGGTGGTGCCGCACAGCTTGCGGCCATGAAGCAGGTTGCTGGCACGCTGCGCCTCGACCTGGCAAGCTACCGCGAGAAGCAGGCCTTCGCGCAGTTCGGCTCCGACCTCGACGAGGCCACGCAGTACCAGCTCAACCACGGTGCTCACATGATGGAGCTGCTCAAGCAGAAGCGCTACGCGGCCATCGACGTCGCCGACCAGGTCATCGCGATCTTTGCCGGCAAGGAGAACCTCCTTGACGACCTCGATCTCGACAAGGTCGTTCCCTTCCGCGACGGGCTCGCCAAGTACATGTACGAGCACCATCCGGAGCTGCGCGACGAGGTGCGCGGGGGCAAGATCTCCGACGAGCTTGCGGACAAGCTCAGGGAGGCCATTGGCACCTTCAAGCAGACGTTCGTGGGTGCCAACCTCGAAGACGCTGACGACGGCGCCGCGGCGGAAGCATAAGGCGGGCAATCGATGGCCAACCTTCGTGAAATAAAGGGACGCATCGACTCGGTAACGAGCACCATGCAGGTCACGCGCACGATGGAGATGATCTCCACGGCGAAGATCCGGCGCGCGCTCGACCGTGCCCAGGAGGCGGAGCCCTACAAGGACGCCATCACCCGCATGCTGGCCAACGTGGCCAGTGCGGGCTTCGATGACTCCCAGCCGCTGCTGCAGACGCACAAGGAGGAGCACAAGGTGCTCTTCATCCTCGTCGCGTCCGACCGCGGCATGGCAGGTGGCTTCAACATCGTGCCACAGCGTATGGTGCAGCACGAGATGGACGAGCTTGCCAAGCGCGGCATCGCCTCTGAGCTCATCACGTGCGGCAAGAAGCCGACGGAGTACTTCACCTTCCGTGGCTTCACGCCGGTCATGTCGTTCAGTGGCAACTCCTCGGAGCCCACGATGGACGACGCCGACCGCATCGCCTCGTACCTGATGGATGGCTACACCTCGGGAGACTTCGATCGCGTCGTCATCTACTACTCCCACGCACGCAACCGCGTGGACCAGGTGCAGGTGGTCGAGCAGGTGCTGCCGCTTACGGCAGAGGAGCTCACGATGCCCACCAAGCCGCGCAGCGCCGAGGCGCTCGAGGTCATCGAGCGCGAGCGCTACAGCGAGTATGAGTTCGAGCCGTCCGCCCGCGAGGTGCTGGGATTCCTCATCCCGGCCTACATCAGGACGGTCGTGTTCCACGCGTTGCTTGACTCCGCCGCAGCCGAGCACGGTGCGCGCCGTCGTGCCATGCAGTCTGCGACTGACAACGCCAAGGAAGTCATCGCAACGCTCAGCCGCAAGTACAACCGCGAGCGGCAGGGTTCGATCACCACCGAGCTCAACGAGATCATCGGTGGCGCATCCGCATTGGAGGACATGTAATGACTACAAAGGCAAACGAGCTCGGCATGCTCGAGCGCGCCACGATTAGCTTGCTCAACAAGAGCGCGGGCGTGGGAACCATCGTCCGTATCGTGGGCCCCGTGGTCGACGTTCGTTTTGACGACCGTGTTCCGGCGATCTACTCGGCGCTCAAGGTTGACGTCGACACGCCGACCGGCCACATCGACACGATTCTCGAGGTCGAGTCGCAGCTGCCTGGCAACATTGTGCGCGCCGTTGCCATGTCGTCCACCGATGGCCTGCAGCGCGGCCTCAAGGTGACCGACACCGGCGCCCCCATGATGATGCCGGTCGGCCAGGCCACGCTCGGTCGCGTGTGGAACGTCATGGGCCAGCCCGTGGACGGCAAGGGCATCCCCGAGGGTGTCCAGTACTATCCCATTCACCATCCCGCGCCTCCCTTCGAGGAGCTCACGACCCAGACCGAGATCTTCGAGACCGGCATCAAGGCCATCGACCTGCTCGAGCCCTACGTGCGCGGCGGCAAGACGGGCCTGTTTGGTGGCGCTGGCGTCGGCAAGACGGTTCTGATCCAGGAGCTCATCAACAACCTCGCGCAGGAGCACGGCGGCACGTCGGTCTTCACCGGCGTCGGCGAGCGCACCCGCGAGGGCACCGACCTCTACCTCGAGATGACCGAGTCTGGCGTCATCAACAAGACCTGCCTGGTATACGGCCAGATGAACGAGCCGCCTGGAGCGCGTCTGCGCGTCGGCCTGGCCGGCCTCACCACGGCCGAGTACTTCCGTGACCAGGGCCAGGACGTCCTGCTCTTCATCGACAACATCTTCCGCTTCTCGCAGGCAGGCTCCGAGGTGTCGGCGCTGCTGGGCCGCATGCCCTCCGCAGTCGGCTACCAGCCCACGCTGGCCACCGAGATGGGTGACCTGCAGGAGCGCATCACCTCGACGCGCGAGGGCTCGATCACCTCGGTCCAGGCCGTCTACGTCCCTGCAGACGACCTCACCGACCCGGCTCCCGCCACCACGTTCACGCACCTCGACGCCACGACGGTTCTCTCGCGCTCGATTGCAGAGCTCGGCATCTACCCGGCGGTCGACCCGCTGGCCAGCTCGTCTGGCGCGCTTGACCCCGAGATCGTGGGCGAGGAGCACTATCGCGTGGCCCAGAAGACCCAGGAGATCCTGCAGCAGTACTCCGACCTGCAGGACATCATCGCCATTCTCGGCATGGACGAGCTCTCCGAGGAGCAGCAGCTGGTCGTCGCGCGTGCGCGCAAGGTCCAGCAGTTCCTCTCGCAGTCCTTCCACGTGGCCGAGAAGTTCACCGGCAACCCTGGCGCCTACGTGCGCGTGGACGAGACGGTGCGCTCCTTTGCGGCCATCGTCGACGGCGAGTGCGACGACATCCCCGAGCAGGCCTTCCGTTACGCGAGCACCATCGAGGACGTGCGCGCCCGCGCCGAAAAGATGGCAAGGTAGGCACCCATGGCATCGATTACCTGCCAGTTCGTGCGTCCCGACCGCCTGCTCTACGAGGGCGAGGTGGCGAGCATCGTGCTCGTCACCGCCTCAGGCGAGCTTGGCGTCTGGCCAGGTCACGCGCCTGAGATCTGCGCGCTTGGCAATGGCGTGGTGCGCCTGAACACGCTTTCGACGGCTGGCTCTCCGGGCGAGACGGTCAAGGTCATCATCTCGGGTGGCTACGTGGAGATCACGCCCAACAGGGTCATCGTCCTGGCCGACCACGCGCGCCGCTCCGACGACATCGACGTCGACGTCGTCAAGAAGACTCGTGGTAAAGCCGTAGCTTCGCGCGATGCGCTCCCCGAAGACGACAGTCGTCGTGCATACTATGACAACAAAATCGCATGGTGCGATTTGCTGCTGCAGCATGCGCCGCAGGAGTAGCTCATTTCGTACGGAGGATCGAGTTGGACGTCATTCGCATTGAAGGAGGCCACCGCGTCAGCGGCGTGGTGACCGTAGAGGGGGCAAAGAACTCGGCGCTCAAGCTCATGGCTGCCACTATCTTGGCTCCTGGTGTCAACACGCTGACCAACGTGCCCAACATCGCGGACGTTCATGTCATGGGCAAGGTGCTCACGCGCCTCGGCGCCAAGATCACGGTCGTGGACGAGCACACGCTGAGCATCGACACCTCGTCGGTGGACAGCTGGGTCACCCCCTACGAGCTGGTGGCACAGATGCGCGCCTCCACGGCCGTCCTGGGGCCCCTGCTGGGTCGCTTTGGCAAGGCCACCGTCGCCATGCCGGGAGGCTGCAACATCGGCGCCCGCAAGATCGACATGCACATCCTGGGCCTGCAGGCTCTGGGCGTGGAGTTTGACCTCGACCACGGTGATATCAACGCCACGGCTCCGCAGGGCCTCGCGGGCACAACGGTCACGCTGGACTTCGCCAGCGTCGGCGCCACCGAGAACCTCATGATGGCGTCGGTCAAGGCCAAGGGCACCACGGTCATCGACAACGCGGCGCGCGAGCCCGAGATCGTCGATCTCGCCAACATGCTCAATGAGATGGGCGCTCAGGTGAAGGGCGCCGGCACCCCGGTCATCGAGATCGAGGGTGTGGAAGACCTGCACGCCGTGACCCACGAGGTGGTGGGCGACCGCATCGAGGCGGGCACCTTCATCGCGACGGCTGCGCTCTGTGGCGAGCCCATCGACGTGCTGGGCTTCGAGCCTGCCCACCTCGGGCTGGTCCTGCGCAAGTACGAGCAGATGGGCATTACCATCGAGCGCCTCAACCGCGGCGTGCGCGTCTGGCGCGACGGCGACATCCGCTCGGTCGATATCCAGACCCTGCCGTTCCCGGGATTCCCCACCGACATGCAGGCCCAGACCATGTGCCTGCTCGCCGTGGGCGACAGCTCCTGCGTCATCACCGAGAACGTCTTCGAGAACCGCTTCATGTTCGCCAGCGAGCTGCAGCGCATGGGCGCCGACATCCGCATCGAGGGTCATCACGCAATCGTGCACGGCGTGCCGGGCTTCTCCGGGGCTGAGGTAAAGTCGCCCGACCTGCGCGGCGGCGCGGCTCTCGTCATGGCGGGCCTTGTCGCCGACGGCGAGACGACCGTCTCCGACATCTACCATATCGATCGCGGATACGAGCGGTTCGTCGAGAAGCTGCAGGGGCTGGGGGCGCACGTGGAGCGCATCGAGATTCCGGATCCCGTGCTCTAGAATCCAAAAGACAGACAGCCAGAATGCGGGAGACGACATTGCCGTCTCCCGCATTTCTCTTGCAAGCGCTAGATGTTTTGGGTACAAACGAAACAGTCGAGATTCCGCAAGAAGGGTTCCCAGCTATGCCCAAGACAGAAACCCATGGTCCCAATAGCCTCAGCATGGCAAGCGAGGACTATCTCGAGTCGATCTACCGCATCATGGTCGATCAGGATGCATTTGAGAAGGGCATTCGCTCGGTGGACGTTGCCGAGCAGCTGGAGGTCTCCAAGGCGAGCGTCAACAAGGCCATCACCACGCTCAAGGAGCATGGCATGGTCGAGCAGACCCGCTATGGTCGCGTGACCCTGACCGAGCGGGGTCGCGAGTATGGCAAGGACGTGTGGCATCGCCATCGTACGCTGCGAATCTTCCTTACTGAGGGGCTTGGCGTCGATCCGGAGACAGCGGACGAGGAGGCCTGCCTCATGGAGCACGACCTTTCCGCCGATACCATGCGCCGCTGGTGCGAGTATCTGGAGAAGCAGGGCATCCGGACCGAATAGCTTCCGTTCATGGTCGAAAGAGACCACCTCACACGTCAAGACTAGCCATCCGCGGGAAGCATAGTCTGCTTCTTGAGGTTGATGGGTATGCTCGTTTCGTTATGAAAGTACAGGGCGTTCTATCTTTCGGAGGGATCTCATCATGAAGGCCATCATTCCTGCTGCCGGTCTTGGCACTCGTTTTCTTCCCGCAACCAAGTGCTCGGCTAAGGAACTGCTTCCCGTGCTCGACAAGCCGGTCATCCAGTACGTGGTCGAGGAGGCGCTCGAGCCAGAAGGCGTCGACGGCGTCGTGATCGTCAACTCCCATGAGAAGCCCGAGATCGAGAAGTACTTCAGCGTGGACGAGGACTTCGAGTCGATGCTGCGCTCCAAGGGCAAGGACGCCCTGGCTGACGCGGTCCACACCGCCTCGAGCCTTCCGGTTTTGTTCGTCTACCAGGACGAGCCGCTGGGCCTGGGCCACGCCGTGCATTGTGCCGCCGAAGAAGTGGGCGACGAGCCCTTCTTCATCCTGCTGGGCGACTACTTCGTGCCCGACCGCAAGATGTGCGTCAACATGGCCGAGGTCTCCCGTGCCCACGGTGGCGCATCGGTCATCGCCGTCGCGCCCGTGCCAGCCGACCAGGTCAGCCGCTACGGCATCATTGCCGGCGAGTGCGTAGGGGCCCTCGAGGGCTGCGATGCGACGGGTGAGGATGAAGGCGCCGTCTGGAAGGTGACCGGTCTGGTCGAGAAGCCCGCACCGGAGGAGGCTCCGTCCCACCTGTTCATCGTCGGCCGCTACCTGCTGTCGCCGCGCATCATGGAGCTGCTCGCCGACCAGGGCGTCGGCGCCGGCGGCGAGATCCAGCTGACCGACGCCATGGAGCGCCTGCTCTCCGAGGAGGAGATGTACGCCGTGGTCGTCGATCCCGCCGAGGGTTGCGACACCGGCACTCCCGCCGCTTGGGCTGCTACCAACGCGCGTCTCGCCCTGGCAAGCGATACCTATCGCGCCGCCTTCCTGGAGGAGCTCGGTGACGCGGCTAAGGGTCTCATCGGCTAACCATGGCGATTGTCCGCTTTGGCATCAACGGTTGGCAGTCCCGCATAAGCCAAGGATTCAACGCAAGCGTCGTCGCACAGATAGCAGCCGCACTCGGTGAGCTCTGGTCAATCAAGGGCGAGGGCTCGCGCGTGTTCGTCGGCTTCGACGCCAGGCGCGACTCGAGGCGCTTTGCCACGATTGCGGGCCAAGTGCTGGCCGCATATGGTCTGGAGGCAGTCGTCAGCGAGGACATCTGCCCGTCGCCGGCCCTCAGGTGGTCGGTGGCGCGCGACCCGCTGTGCATCGGCGGTGTCATGCTGACGGCGCTCTCCCTGCCTTGCGAGTATGGGGGCATCGTCGCCTGCCAGGGTGATGGTGCGCCCCTGAGCGTGCGCGAGGTCAGCATCATCGACCAGCGGATTGGCGCCGCTCCGTCAAACGTGCGTGGCGAGATCCGGCGCGCGGACTTCGTGCAGGCCTATATCGACAGCATGGTCTTCAACTCTGACACGTCGCTTATCGAGTCTTCGGGTCTCAAGATCGTGCTTGATACCATGCATGGCGCAGGTTGCGGATACGCTCGCGAGCTGTTCGAGCGCATGGGATGCAAGGTGCTGGCCATTCACGACAAGCCAATCCCGGACTTCCGCGGCCTGCACCCAGATGCCCACGAGCCGTGGGTGGACGAGTGCGAGCGCGTGGTCGTCGGCAGCCATGCCGATATGGGCATCGTGCTCGATGGTGCCTGCGAGCGGTTTGCCCTCATAGACGAGAAGGGGAGGCTGGTTTCGCAGCACGACCTCGCGCCGATGATCCTGGAGCACATAGTCCGCCAGCGCGGCAAGCGGGGCCGTGTCGTGGGAACGGTGGCTACCTCTGCACGCATTTCGCGCGAGGCGGACCTTCTCGGC
>CAMYZR010000016.1 GCA_947303905.1 uncultured Atopobiaceae bacterium | reverse complement strand
AACATGCCCTTGGTGCGTCCGAGCTGCTTGCCTAGGGCCTTGGAGCCCTTGTCGACAGCCTCGCCGGCGGCCTTGCCCGCCTTCTCCGCAACCTTCTTGCCCTCGTACTTTGCCTTGGCGTAGCTCTCGCCCGCCTTGCCCGCCACGCCGCCGGAGAGCTCCATGCGCGCGGCCTCGGGCGCCACGATCATGAACCCCTTCTCGTAGCCACGCAGCATGTCGGCGGGAATCACCACCGAGCCTACCAGCGCCTGGGCCGTACCGCCGTCGCCGACGAAGAACGAGCTGACCTCGCCGGTCTTGCCGTTGAACTCCGCGTCATTGACAAAGCCCAGCACCTTGCCCTCGGTGGTCTTGGCATCCATGCCCGCCCAGATCAGGCACTTGTCCCAATCCAGGGCCAGGCGCGCGCGGGCCGCCGCGTCAAAGCTCTCGTCGCCCTTGGTGACACGCAGGCCTCCGTCGCAGGGCGCGATGGAGTCGAGGGCCACAAAGACGTCCTCCCGCTTGACCATGCCCGCGATGTCGGGTCGCATGACAAAGAAGCCCACTACGCGCTTGCCGTCGGGCGCAAACACCGTGTTGTGTATCTTGCCCAGGCGCGTGTAGGTGCTTGCGGACTTACCGAGCCCGCCCTTTGGCGCATAGACTGCGACGCCGTTCAGCTGGCTGATCTTGAGCATGGACCCTCCCAAAAAGGACGGGGCGCTACCGTCAGGCAACGCCCCGTATCCGTTCTCGTATGCAAAAAAAAGGCGAGTTACTCGGCCTCGTCAGCCTCGGGCTCAGCCTCGGTCTCCTCGACGACCTCGACCTTGACGCCCTCTGCCTCGGTCTCGACGGCAGCCTCGACGACGCCGGCGGCCTCGGTGACCTTCTCGGTGACGCCGCTCACGACGTCCTGGACCTGGCCAGAGGCGTTGGCGACCGTCTCGGAGAGGGAGTCGCGCAGCTGATCCATGCGCTCGCGGGCAAGGTCGACCTTGGCGCGCAGGTCGTCGCTGGTGGCGTCAACGCTGGGGCGCACGGAGCTGACCTTCTCGTTGACCACGCGGGTGCCGCGCTCGTAGGCGTCGACGGCGGAGTCCCAAGCGTCGTTAACGGCATCGGCGGCCATGGCGCGGCTCTCGGCGCCAGAACGCGGGGCCATCAGCATGCCGGCAGCTACGCCAGCAGCGACACCGGCAATGCTGCCGAGGATGAATCCCAGGGTGCCTTTTGCATTCATGTCGTTCCTCCTGTCAAAGCGGGGCGTGTCCTGACACCCCATGTTCTCCTCTTTACCGCGGGGCTAGAAGCTACCCGCGAAGAAACACCAGTTATCGTACGAGCCTGGGGCCGGGAATCTGCTCTCCCTCAGGCTCCTCGGGAGCCTCGTCGGGCTCGGGCTCGAAGACGGGGTCGGGCTCGGGTACAGCCGCGTCCGCCTCGTCAATCACGGCGAGGTCCGGGAGGGCCACGTCGTCAAACACGGTGCGCACGGACGAGCGCGGGGCCGCATCCGCGTCAGCAGCCGCCGCGGCATCGGAGTTGAAGCTGCCCATGATCTGGTCGATCTGGGCCTCCATCTGCGACTCGCGCTGGACCCGGCTCATGCTGCGGGTCGTGGGCACCTCGGGCGCGGGCGTCCAAAGCTTGTGCGTGAGCTCGATCTCAGGCACGGGCTCGGGTTCCGGCTCGGGCTCTGCCTCAGGTTCCGGCTCGGGCTCCGCCTCGTCGTCCTCGTACTCTTCCTCGTCCTCAGGCTCGTCCTCGTACGCATCGTCCTCGTACTCGTCGTCCTCGTACTCGTCGTCCTCGTACTCGTCGTCCTCGTACGCGTCGTACACGGACTCGAAGTCAGACTCCTCGGACTCTTCCTCCTCGATCACGGGACCACCGTCATCGATGACCAGGTCCTCGCCCTCGTCGCCGATCTCCTCGACCAGCTGCACGAGACCCTCGACGATGGCGGAGACGTCAGGCTCGGGGTCCCCGCCGCCGCTATAGGCCCAGTCGAGAATCCACACGCCACAGGAGAGCGCAGCAGCGGTCAGCACGTCGTCGGCGCAGTCGAGCTCGATCTGGTACGTGCGACCTCGGTGTCGCCCATGGCCTCACGGAAGGTGGTGCCCTTGTCGCCCACGCATGCGTGCTCGGCGATGTGCGGCATCACCTGATACACGCGGGCGGTGCCCTCGATGTCCTCGCTCGTCATGAGCGGTGCATCCTCGGCCAGGCTCACGTGCGCAATCATGGTCTTCGGACCAATCTGCACGCGCCGTATGTCAATGAGTTCTGCCACGGTCGCCCCCTGTCAAGTGGTCATACGCATTCATTGTAGTTAAACGTGCGTTGACGTGCCCGTCTTGCCGCAATCAGCACATTGGGTGTGCTTTGAGAATACCCAGCGATGCCCCAGCCCATACCTCTACTCCTCTGTCCGCGCCTCCTCGGGCTCGGGAGCCGTCACGCGCAGCATGGACACGCGCCGACCGCGCATGGACTGCACGCGGAACTGATATCCCTCGCAGGTGAACACGTCACCCGGCTGCGGCACGGAGTCGGCCAGCTCGAGCACGAAGCCCGCGATGGTCTCGAACTCCGCTGAGTCGTCGATCGGCCAGCCCAGCTCGATGGCGTCGTCGATGGAGAAGCGCCCATCGACCAGCCATTCGCGATCGGAGAGCTGCGTGAGGTACTTGTTGTCGGGATCGAACTCGTCGGCGATCTCGCCCACGACCTCCTCGACGATGTCCTCGATGGTGATGATGCCGGCGGTGCCGCCGTACTCGTCCACCACGATGACCATCTGGTCGTGGCTGGACTGCATCTCCGACAGCAGCGGGATGATGTCCTTGGTGTCAGGCACGAAGGACGCCTGGCGCAGGTAGCGCGAGATGCGCTTGTCGCCGGCATCCTCGTCGACGATCGGGCTGATGATGTCCTTGATGTGCGCGATGCCTACGATGCGGTCGACGTCATCGTGGTAGACGGGCAGACGCGAGAAGCCCGTGCGGCGCATGACCTCGAGCACCTCGGCGCAGGTCTGCGTGTCCTCGATAGCGCACATGTCCACGCGCGGAATCATGACCTCGCGCGCGATGGTGTCGCCGAGGTCGATCACGTCGTGAATCATCGACTTCTCTTGCTCGGTCAGCTCCTCGCTATCGGTGACCATGTAGCGGATCTCGTCCTCGGAGACGTCCTGCCTGTCGTCCGCGCTCTTGATGTGCAGCAGCGTGGCAAGGCCGTTGGCGCTGGCGGCCGTCAGCCACACCAGGGGCTTGGCGAGCGCCGAGAAGGTGCTCACCGGTCCGGCGACCTTCTTGGCCACCCCCTCCGCATCGGCCATGGCCATGCGCTTGGGAACCAGCTCGCCCACGACGATGGAGAAGTACGACACCACGAGCGTGATGAGCACGGTCGCGAGCGGCGCGGCGATGTCCGACCCAAGGCCCAGCCCGATCATCCATGCGGCAAGCGGCGCCGAGAGATTGGTCGCGGCGAACGCGGACGAGAAGAACCCGACGAGCGTGATGGCAACCTGGATGGCTGCGAGAAACTCGCCAGAGTCGCCGGAGACCTCCGCGGCCTTGGCGGCGTGCTGGTCCCCCTCCTCGGCCTCATGCTCGAGCACGACCTTCTTGGCGGTCGACAGGGCCATCTCCGACATGGAGAAGTACCCGTTGACCAGGGTAAGCAAGAACGTAACTGTTATCGATAACGCGATGTCCATGCGCTTTGGCGCAACCTCCTCGGACGGTGACACGTACAGCCTTTTAGTTTAGCAAAGAGCGTGCCTCGCGCGGCACACGAGCAGCGGCGACGTGCACCTCGACGAGGGATAACACAAAAGGGACCTCCGGTTGTCCCAGAGGTCCCTTGCAGAACGATCACACGGCATGGGCCCGAGTCGCCAAGCCCTGCCGGATGCTCATCTTAGCGCTCGCCAGAGGCGCGCTTCTCCTGGTACTCGGCAGCCAGCTTCTGCTGGATGTCGTGCGGCACCTGCTCGTAGCCGCTGATCTCGAGCTCGAACTCGCCCGTGCCGCGCGAGAGGGAACGCAGGCGGGTGGCGTAGTCGGTGACCTCGGCGTACGGCACGGTGGCCTCGACCATGGTCTCGCCGGCACCGGCAGCGCCCATGCCCTCGACGCGACCGCGGCTGGCGCTGATGTCGCCCATGATGGAGCCGGCGTAGCTCTCCGGCACCGTCACCTTGAGGTGAGCCATCGGCTCGAGCAGGACGGGCTCGGCGCCCTTGACGGCATCCTGGAAGCCCAGGCGAGCGGCCGTCTTGAAGGCCATCTCGTTGGAGTCGACCGGGTGGAACTGGCCGTCGTACACGGCAACCTTGACGTCAATCACGGGATAGCCAGCCAGAACGCCACCGGCCATGGTCTCCTGGACGCCCTTGTCGATCGCGGGGATGAAGCCACGCGGGATGGCGCCACCGACGACCTCATCGAGGAACTCGTAACCGGCATCGGGATTCGGCTCGATGCGCAGGCGGCAGTCTGCGAACTGGCCGGAGCCGCCGGTCTGCTTCTTGTGGCGGCCGTGACCGGTGGCGGTGCGGCGGATGGTCTCACGATACGGGATGCGCAGCTTGACGGTGCGGGCGCTGACCTTGGCGCGCTCCTCGAGGCGCTCGAGCAGGACGGATACCTGAGCCTCGCCGATGGCGGAGACGACGGTCTGCGCGGTCTCCTCGTCGCGCTCGACCTTGAGGGTCGGGTCGGCGTCGGCAGACTTCTGCAGGAAGTCGTAGACCTTGCCCTCGGTGCCGCGCACCTCGGGCTCGATGGCGATGCGGTACAGCGAGTTGGGGAAGCGGAAGGCGGCAGCCTCGACCTTGCCGGTGACGGACAGGGTGTCACCGGTGAGGGCCTCGAGCTTCGGCACGACGCAGATGTCGCCGGCGGCGACGGTCTTGATCTCGGCGGTCTCACGGCCGGTCATGGTGTAGAGGTGGCCGAGGCGCTCGCCCTTGCTGGTGCGGGCGTTGATGAGCTCGATGCCCGGCTTGATGGTGCCGCAGAGAACCTTGATGAAGGAGAGCTTGCCGTTCTGCGGGTCGTTGAGGCTCTTGAAGACGAAGACGACAGGACGGTCGTCGTCGGGGTCGATGTCGAGCTTCTCGCCGTTGATCAGAGGAATCTTGCCGAAGTCGGCCATCGTGGGGAACCATGCCACGGCGGCGGTGAGGATGGAGATGACGCCCTCCTCCTTGACGGCAGATGCTGCGAACGCGGGAACGAACACGCGGTCGCGGATGGCGGTGGCGAGCAGGCCCTCGAGCTCCTCCTGAGTGATCTCCTCACCCTCGAGGTACTTCATCATGATCTCGTCGTCGGCCTCGGCCACGAGGTCAACGAGGGCCTCGCGGGCGGCCTCGGCCTCGTCGGCGTACTCGGCGGGAATCTCGGTCTCGACGACCTTGGTGCCCTCGAGGTGGCGGGCCTTCATGTGCACGACGTCGATGATGCCGGAGAAGGCATCGCCGGTGCCCATGGGGATGGTGACGGCGCCGACGCGGTTGCCGAAGCGCTCCTTGCAAGCGTCCAGGGCGGCGTCGAAGTCGGACTCGGGACGGTCGAGGCGGTTGATGACCACGGCGCGAGCGATTTTGAGGTCCTCGGCGGCGTACCACAGGCGGGTCGTGGTGGTCTGCGGACCATCGTTGGCGTCGACCACGAACAGGGCCGTCTCGGCAGCGCTCATGGCGGTGTAGGCGTCACCCACGAAGTCGGGGTAGCACGGGGCGTCCAGCACGTTGATGCGGGTACCCTGCCACTCGACCGGAGCCATGGTGGTCGAGATGGAGAAGCCGCGTGCGCCTTCCTGGCCGTCATAGTCGAGCGTGGGCTTGGTGCCGGCATGGCCACCCAGGCGGCTGGTCTTGCCGGTGAGATGCAGCATAGCCTCGGCCAGCATGGTCTTGCCCGTGCCGGCCTGTCCCACAAGGACGACGTTCTTAACAACTGCTTCTTTTGCCATGGTTCCTCCTAAAGCCACATGCGGCGGGCAACTCGTCTGAGCCACGCGACACCGCGCCATTCTGGTCTAGGCGCATAAACACGCGCATATACCAACGTAACCGATAACGCAACAAGAATAAATCTCTTATCGGGAGGCGGCGCTGATGCATGGGCAGTTTTTGCATGTGCGTTACACTTTGCCTATGGGATACAAGACGTACATATGCCCGATCGCCAAGAGCTGCGGTGGCTGCGAGACCCTCGCGGTCCCCTACCCCATACAGCTCAAGCGCAAGCAGGCGCAGGTGGAGGAGCTGTTTGCCGACCTTCTCGAGCGCTGCGACGCCGGCGCGCTGCGCCCCATAGTGGGCATGGACGAGCCGCTGGCGTACCGCAACAAGGCCGCCACCCCATTTGCGCCGGGCCCCAAAGGGAGCATCCGCAGCGGGTTTTATGCAAAGGGAACGCACCACATCGTCGCGTGCAAGGCCTGCCTGGTGGAGGACCCGCGCTGCCGGCGCGTGCTGCGCTCCTTTACGCGCACGGCCGAGCTCTGCAAGGTGTCGGCCTACGACGAGGACCGCGGCAGCGGGCTTTTGCGCCACGCCGTCGTGCGTGCTGGCTGGAAGACCGACGAGCTGCTGCTGACCATCGTGGCAAACGGCGACCACCTCCCCCGCGAACGCGAGCTGGTACGCCGCATCGTCAAGCACGCTCCAGACGTGACCGCCATAGCACTCAACACCAACGTGCGCCGTACCAACGCCATCCTCGGCCCACGGTCGCGCGCACTCTTTGGCGGTGGCGTCATGCACGACGAGCTGCTCGGCGTGCGCTTTGAGATCGGACCCACGAGCTTTTACCAGACCAACCCCTCTCAGACCGAGCGGCTGTACCGACTGGCCATCGAGGGCGCCGGGCTTGAGGGCGGGATGCGTGTGCTGGACGCCTATTGCGGCATCGGTACCATCGGCATGTGCGCAGCAGCGCAGGTAGATGGCCTGCAGGTGACTGGCGTCGAGGTGGGCAAGGGTGCCGTGGCCGACGCGCAGCGCAATGCCCGAAAGAACGGGCTCGACGGTCGCTGCCACTTTGTCTGCGCGGACGCGACGCCCTACATGCTGGATGCGGCAGTGCGTGGCGAGCGCTTTGACACGGTGATCATGGATCCGCCGCGCGCGGGGTCGACGCCGGAGTTCCTCGCCAGCGTGGTGCGGCTAGCGCCCGAGCGCGTAGTCTACGTGTCGTGCAATGCGACCACGCAGCGCCGCGACATGGACGCGCTTCTGGATGGCGGCTATCGCCTTGAGAGCCTGACGCCCGTGGACATGTTCCCCCACACCAAGCACGTCGAGACCGTGGCGGTGCTTTCGCGCTGACTTACGGACTTCGCGCCCGCCATCCCGCTGTGACCCGTACCGAACGGCACTGATGTAGTCTGCGTTTCACCGTTCGAACCACCGAAAAGACGGCTCCCGCGCGCACACCACCGGCGAAGAGCGGATGTTTATGCAAGTCGTCCTGTGCCTCTCTGGCAACTTACGCAAATTTGCGTAAATAAGGCGTTTAGTGGGCGTAATCCAAGGTGCCCCACGCCCACTAAAGGGCTAATTTGCGCAAATTTGCGCAAATTAGCAACCGACCGTGGGAGTTTATGCATACAGCCTCTCTCAGGCGACGCGACGAGCCTTTCTAACCGCCCTTGTTCGCAGCCTTTCATCCGAATTGAGCCATTTTCCACTCCTGAGTGCGTCAAGAAGCAGCTGCGCCTCTTTGATGGTTGGCTACGTCTGCTCATTGATCTTCTTCCTGGTGCGGCGCGCCACCTCTCGCGCGATGAAATCCATCGGCACGGCGTCGCCCAACTGCTCCTTGGTCACAAACCACAGCTCGCTGCCCTTGCTACGCGCCGCATACCAGCGCGCGATGTCCTGAATCATCCGATCCTTGTGCTCCTTCTCGCCCTGATACTCGAGGCCAAAGCCCGCCTCGGGCCAGTACAAGTCGATACGCATGTGATCAGCGTCGTAGAAACGCCTGTCGTTACCATCGAGCTTGATGGGATAGTTCATGACGGGCTTCTTGAGCGCAAAGCCATTGCAGGACGGCGGCAGACACAAGGCCAGCTGCAGGTTGACCTCCTGCGGAGATGCCGCGTTTTCGCAGGTGAACCGCATTGCTTCGCGCAGCTTTTCCGTTCCCGCCGTGTACCTGAAGTGCGACAGATATCTGCCCAGCTCGTCTTCGCGCACAAGCGGTGCCCGACGCACAATCTCGTTACCGCCTCCGTCAGACGCCGCAGTCGAGAAGGTCCCCAAATAGCGTCCAAGCATGCAACAGAGGTTGACCAGATGCAGCTCACGAGCCTCGAGCAAGAGGTTGAGGCACGGCGAGGCCACGTAGATGCCCTCTTCAACGTGCAAAACGGACCCAGGTGGAAGCTCTCCGTAGAACCGCTGGCATGTTACATCGGGCCCGCCTCGATAGTCTTTACCTACCCCCACCAGCACATTGATGAGGTTCTCCCCTGTCCCGCAGAGCTCATTCAGCGCCTCGCGCATCACGCTGACGTGCGGGGTGAAGTCCCTCGCTTGCAGACTTGAGGGATGCAGCTCGGCACCGGACACCGCCAGTGCCTCGAGCAGCCGGTCTGCCGTGCCGTGCGTAAGGCAAATGCGATTCTCTCTCATGCTCTCCTCCAAGGTTGACATCGGGCGTCATATGGCGCCCCAGGTAGGCAAAACGTTGCCGCAAGGTAGGTTTGGCCATGAAAAAAGGGGCCGCGTGGGCCCCTTTCTCTTGGTATGTAACCTGTCGTATCGCATGTGCCTACGAGATGACCACCTTGCCGTCTTCCTGGACGCTCACGCGCCCCTCGGCAAGCAGCTGGATGGTGTCGGGATAGAGCACGTGCTCGATCTCGTGAATGTGCGCCTCGAGCTCGTCGACGGTCCAGCCCTCCTCGATGGCCAGCGCCTGCTGGGCAATGATGGGGCCGCAATCGTACTTGTCGTCGGCAAAGTGCACGGTCACGCCAGTCACCTTGACGCCGTAGTCGAAGGCATCCTGGATCGCGTGCGCGCCTTTGAAGCTGGGCAGCAGCGCGGGATGCAGGTTGACCACGCGGTTGGGGAAGGTGTTCAGGATGGGGTAATGAACCATGCGCATGTAGCCCGCCATGATGACGTAGTCCACGTCGGCCTTCTTGAGCATGGTCGCGATGACCTCGTCGGCCGTGATGGGGTCGGCGTAGATCTCCTTGGAAAGCGTCATGGTCTGGATGCCGGCCTCCTCGGCACGCTTGAGGCCGTAGGCGCTCGGACGCGAGCTGATGACCAGCTCGATGGTTGCGTCAAGGGTGCCCTCGGCGATGCGGTCGATGATGGCCTGCAGGTTGGTTCCGCTGCCGGACAGAAGAACTCCCAGCTTGATGCTCATGTGAATCCCTCGCTCTCGTCTGTCGTCGCGCCTAGCGGTAGACGACCTTGCCCTCGCCGGCCACGCACTCGCCCATCACGAAGGACTTCAGGCCCTCGGCTTCGAGCAGCTCGCGCACGCGGTCCGCGTCCTCGGAAGCGCAGAGCACGCTCATGCCCACGCCCATGTTGAAGGTCTTGTACGCCTCGTCGGGCGTGAGGCCAGCCTCGCGCACCATGTAGGTAATCACGGGCGGCACGTCCCACGCCGGACCCTGGCCGAAGCCATCGGGACTCGTGGGATCGGTGGCCAGGCGGTCGACCACAGCGTCGATGTTGTCGGGCAGGCAGCGGTTGAGGTTCTCGGTGATGCCGCCACCGGTGATGTGCGCCATCGCATGGATGGGTGCGCCAGCCTTGAGCGCGCGGATGAGGCCGCCGGCGTAGATGGTCGTCGGCTCGAGCACGGCGTTGCCAAGGCTCTGGCCGCCCAGCTCGACGAGGGGCTTGCGCAGCTCCTCGACGGTCTTGCCCTCGATGGCCACCTTGCGCACCAGCGAGTACCCGTTGCTGTGGATGCCCGAGCTCGGCAGGCCGAGAATGACATCGCCCTCGCGGACGAGGTGCGCGCCCAGCATCTTGGGGCGGTCGGCCACGCCTACGACAAAGCCCGCGAGATCGTAGTCGTCAGGCTCCATCACGCCGGGATGCTCGGCCATCTCGCCGCCCACCAGCGCACATCCGCTCTTGGTGCAGCCGTTGGCAATGCCCTCCACGATCTGCGCCACATGCTCGGCACGCAGCTTTCCGATGGCCACGTAGTCCAGGAAGAACAGCGGCTCGGCGCCAGCGACCACGATGTCGTCCACGCACATGGCCACGAGGTCCTCGCCCACGGTGTCGTGCCGGTCGAGCAGCTGGGCGATTGCCAGCTTGGTGCCCACGCCATCGGTGCCGGACACAAGCACCGGCTCCTCCATGTCCTTGAGCGCGGCCGCCGAGAACAGCGAGCCAAACCCGCCGAGCCCACCGATGACCTCCGGACGGTTCGTGGCGGCAACGGCCTCCTTGATGGCGTCAACCGCGCGGGCGCCCTCGTCCACGTCGACGCCGGCGTCGGCGTAGGTGATGTGTTTCTTGTCTTTGGCCATGGGTCCTCCCGGTGGCTATGAGTGTCGGTTGCGACGTGCCGCGTCGTGCGGCCGTCGTTGTGCTAGACCATCATACACGGCAGTGGGCCAAGCTGGCACGTTTACCAGCTTGGCCCACATGACTTGCAGGTATGTCAGCCTCTTGCGCGCAGGCGCAGCGGCTCTCCTGGCGCTAGTTCGACACCTTGAAGGCGGCCTCGGCGTCTTCCTTGGGCACGCACACCAGTATCGTGCGGCCATAGCCGTCGTAGTAGTTGCAGGTGACGAGCGTCAGCACATGATGCGTTCCCGAAACGATGATGTCGGCATCCTTGCACTTGGTCACCGCACGGCTCAGGCGCTCCTTGAGGTACGTGTGGAACTCCTCCTCGTCCTTGAACTTGAAGGTGCGCGCGGTCTCGTCGTCGGGCGTCGTGTAGTACAGGAACAGAGGCTGGCACTCGTAGGCCGCGCTCTCGGTCACGTACCACACCGTCTTGATCTCGTCGAAGCGGGCCTGTTCGTCCATTGCGGCAATCTGCTCGAACATCGTGCCGTCAAGCAGATGGTGGCCGTAGATCTGCGATAACGGATCCTTCATGCCCGGCGCTGCGTTCTCGTAGTCGAGGAACAGCTGTCCGCCGATCGACCAATCTCCCGTCGCGCTCGTGTGCAGGTAGTAGTCGTTATCCTCGGCCTGGTAGACGGGGTAGTTGATCGTGGTGCCCGGGACCTGCAGCCAACCGACCACGTCGTCGTTGACGGCCTTGAGCCCTGCCCAATCGACCTCGGGCGGCTCCGACTTCTTGGAGTCCAGCTCGGTGTCCTTGACCGTCGCGTAGGCCGCCAGCTCGTCGTTGATCTTGTCCTGCTTCATGTAGCGCAGCCTCGACTGACCCCACAGGAAGCCCGAGATGAGCAAAAGCACCACGCCAACGGCGATGAGCAGCGTCGAGATCGCGTCGCGCTTCTTGGCCGGACCCTCGCCGCCATGGCGCTGCGAAGCCCCACGTCTCGAGCTCAAGGGTGCCTGTGCCCGAGCGCTGCCCGTCCTCGTCGCGCGCTATGAGGGTCGCGTGCCGCCGACGCC
>CAMYZR010000015.1 GCA_947303905.1 uncultured Atopobiaceae bacterium | reverse complement strand
TGAAAGAGCGCGGCATCACCCTGCCCGTGCGCGCGGGGGACAAGGAGATCCTCGCTCAGGGCAAGGTGGACTGGCTGGGCTTCAACTACTATCATCCCGCCCGCGTCCAGGCGCCCAAGAGCGATGTCGACGAGTTCGGCAACCCCTGCTTCGCGATTCCCTACGATTGGCCCGACGCCGTCATGAACGAGTCGCGCGGCTGGGAGATCTACCCCAAGGGCATCTACGACTTTGCCATGACCATGACGCGCGACTACCCCGAGCTTGACTGGTTCGTCTCCGAGAACGGCATTGGCATCGAGGAGGACCACGCCAAGCGCACCGAGGACGGTCGCATCGACGACCTCGCGTATCGCGTGCCGTTCGTGCGCGACCACCTGCGTTGGGTCGCGCGCGCCATCACCGAGGGCGCGCGGTGCCGTGGCTACCACTACTGGGGCGTCATCGACTGCTGGAGCTGGAACAACGCTTACAAGAACCGCTATGGCTTCGTCGAGGTCAGCTTGCAGGACAACTACGACCGTCGCCTCAAGGCGTCGGCGGAGTGGCTTCGCGAGGTCGCCCACACGCACCACATCGCATAACTGCCCCGACGGGCAAGGGTTGGCAAAGACCTCGGGGAGGGCCCGGGGATTGCATAGAACGTAAGGTTAGGAAGGAAAGGAAAGAACATGGCAGACGGACAAGGAAAGGGCCAGGCGTTCTTGGACAAGTTCGCCGAGATCTCCGGAAGGATTGGCTCGGAGGTGCATTTGCGCTCGCTGCGCGACGCCTTTGCCACCATCATGCCGCTCTACATCGGCGCAGGCATCGCAGTGCTCATCAACAACGTGGTGTTCCCGCTGTTCCTGAGCGACCAGGCACTCGCAAACGCGCAGTACTGGGGCAACGCGCTCACCCAGGGCACGCTGAGCGTATCGGCAATTCTGCTGTGCGCGGTGGTGGGGTATCGCCATGCCCACAACATGGTGATCGCACTTGCGTCGCTGTTCGTGACGCTTCCTCAGGGCGTCGAGGTGACGGTCGAGGAGTCGGGTGCCATCCAGCTCACCGGCGGGCTCTTCTCCACGGGCAACACGGGTACCAGCGGCCTGTTTGCGGCGATTATCATCGGACTGTTGGCCACGGAGCTCTTCATCAAGCTCGCCAACGTCGACAGGCTCAAGATCAACCTGGGCGAGGGCGTTCCTCCCGCGGTCGCTGACTCGTTCAACGTCATGATTCCCATGCTGCTGACGATCTCGGTCTTTGGCTTGGTGGCCACGGTGCTGCACGTGGGCTTTGGCACCGATGTCCCGACCCTGATCAAGACCTTCGTCCAGGCGCCGCTGCAGAGCCTCAACTCCAACATCTGGGGCGTCGTGATCATCTACACCTTCGCCAACCTGCTCTTCTGCCTGGGCATCCATCAGAGCGCCATCTCCGGCGTGCTCGCCGAGCCGATGCTGACCATCCTCATCACCGAGAACATGGACGCCTTTGCCTCCGGTGGCTTCGCGGCCATCCAGCCCGACCACTTCATGAACATGCAGATCGTCAACACCTTCGGTCTCATCGGCGGCTCTGGCTGCACCCTCTGCCTGCTTATTGCCACCTTCCTGTTCTCCAAGAACAAGACGAGCAAGACCGTCGGCTCGCTGGCGCTCGGCCCTGGCATCTTCAACATCAACGAGCCCGTCATCTACGGCTATCCCATCGTCTACAACCTGCCGCTGATGATCCCCTTCGTGCTGGTGCCCGACCTGTTCATGATCATCACGTACTTTGCAACCGTGGCTGGCCTCGTCAACCCGTGCGTGGTCATGGTCCCCTGGACGACCCCGGTGTTCATCAGTGGCTTCCTCGCCACGGCGGGCGACTTCCGCGCCGTCATCCTGCAGGTGATCCTGGTGGCGCTGGGCGTGGCAATCTATCTGCCCTTCATGAAGGTTCATGAGCGCGTCATGGCCAAGCAGGCCGAGGAGGCAGCGCTCGAGGCTGCCTAGGAGTTGGGCTGGGGCACCTCACGCCTCCGGTATCGCACGCATGCGGTCCCTGCTCGGGTGACCAGCCCCTGCCCGAGGGTCAGAAGGCAACCTTCCTTCCTTTCACGGTGGGCGGGAGGGGATGGCGGCAACCTTGCCCCTCCCGTCCTTAGTGAAGGAAATGCGCGGTGCAAGTCCCTCGCTTCCATTCTTGCACGTAGAATGGAAGCGAGGCAAAACTTCGGAATGTTATCGCAAGCGAGGCGCCTGGCACTGTCTGGCCCATCCACGAGGGGTGGGCGCTGGTGCATACGTCCCTTGCGCATGCGAGAGAGGAACGGTTCACATGAGCGATCGTCCAGGCCTGATCATGCTCAAGCCGGTTTTTCACAACAACATCTGGGGCGGGCGTAGACTCGAGGAGTTTGGCTACGAGCTGCCAGATGGCCCGGTGGGGGAGTGCTGGGGCATTGCGGCGCATCCCCATGGCGACTGCACGGTTGACGGAGGCCCCTATGACGGCATGACGCTCTCGCAGCTGTGGTACGAACACCACGAGCTGTTCGAGGGGGCGACGGGCGATCGCTTCCCGCTGCTGATCAAGGTGCTCGACGCTCGCGAGAGCCTCTCTATTCAGGTGCATCCAGACGACGACTACGCTGCCGAGCACGAGGATGGCTCGCTCGGCAAGTCCGAGTGCTGGTATGTGCTGGATGCCAAGGATGGCGGTCAGATCATCGTCGGCCAGAAGGCACATGACCGCGCGGAGTTCGCGCAGATGGTCGAGGAGGGCCGTTGGGACGAGCTGGAGAACCTCGTCCCCATCGAGAAGGGCGACTTCTTTGACATCAGGCCTGGCACGATGCATGCCATCATGGGCGGCACGATGATTCTCGAGACGCAGCAGTCCTCCGACGTGACCTACCGCGTCTACGACTTCGACCGGCGGCAGGCTGACGGAAGCCTGCGCGAGCTGCACCTGCAGCAGGCGATGGACGTCATCGACTACCGCGCCAAGGCCCCAACGACCGGCCTGGTGAGTGCACCCGAGGTTGACGGGGTCACCAAGCTCATGAGCTGCGAGTACTTTGAGGTCCTGCGCGTGCGCGTGACCAACAACTGGCCTGTCGACCTTCTGCAGTCGCATCCCTTCATGTGCCTGTCGGTCGTTGCGGGAGAGGGTGGCACCGTGACGACTCCCGCGGGCACCTGGACCCTCTCGAAGGGCACCCACTTTGTGGCGCCCTATGGCTGCGGCAAGCTGTCCTTTGTGGGTGACATGACGCTCATCTGCAGCTATGTGCCGACGGTCGCGGCGGGCGCCTGGGGCAAGGGCGAGTATCCCGAGCTGCGTCCCAAGACGGGTGCGACCAAGAACCGCATCGGCATTGACATCGGCGGGTCCCAGCTGCGTGTGGCAGCCTATAACGAGGACGGAGAGGAGCTGGCCAAGGCGGTCATGCCCAACGATTACGACCTCGGACCGGCAGAGAACCTGCAGCACCTGGTCGATGCGATCAAGAGCTGGAACATCGACTATGTGGGCATCGGCGTCGGAGCTCCCGGACCGCTCAACTTCTCCGCGGGCAAGATTCTCAATCCGCCCAACCTGCCTGGCTGGGAGGGCTTCAACATCGTGAGCTTCCTCGAGCAGAAGACTAGGCATCGCACCTACCTCAACAACGACGCCAACGTCGCCGGCCTGGCCGAGGCCCTGTCTGGTGCCGGCTGGGGCTACGAGTCGGTCTTCTTCTTCACCGTGTCGACTGGCGTGGGCGGTGCCTACGTGTATCGCAACCAGGTTGTGGGCGGTGCGAACTCCTGCGCAGCCGAGATCTTCAACATGGTGGTCAACGAGTTTGCGGACGTGCGTCCGGGGATGAACGTCGGCTCGGTCGAGGATCAGGCCAGCGGGCCGTCGATCGCGCGGCTCGCGTCCAAGGGTCTGGGGCGCGAGGTCAGGCCTGCCGAGGTCTTTGCCCTGTACGAGCAGGGTGACGAGACCGCGCGCATGGTCATCGACCGTGCCGCCGACGTGCTGGCCAAGGCCGTCCTCAACGTGAGCTGCGTGGTCGATCCGGACATCTTCGTCTTCGGTGGGTCGGTGGCCCTCAACAACCCGTGGTTCATCGACCTGGTGCACGAGAAGGCCAAGAAGCTGGTGCTCAATCCCGACACGCTGCGCTTCAAGCTCGCGCTCTGCGGCGGCGACGCCGGCTTGATTGGAGCGAGCCTGCTGGTGAAGTAGCCCCTCGATTGCTGATCGCCACCCGAAACGAACCGCCCCCAATGGTCGGCGACCATTGGGGGCGGTTCGTTTCGGGTGGCGCCAGGCTGCCTCACTACAGCTCGATGGTCGTCCCGCCGATCGTGATGCTCTCCACCTCGTCCAGGTCGAGGATGCGGTCCCAGATGACGCCCGTTTCGCAGGATGCCACGTCGCCCTCGCCAATCCGGCCGCCAGTGGAGCGCGTCATCTCCAAGGTGGTCCCATCGCGCATCAAGACGCTCACCTCGACGCCCAAAAGGCTGTCCATGAGCTCGCTGTCGTGGTCGGAGAGCTTGCCACTCTCCGTGCTTGTCCACTCTGCCTTCTGGTCGACCGTGTAGGTCACATGCAGGGCGATGGGGGAGATGCTGAGCTGGTCGATGGTTGCTGGCATGCCGTTCACCTCGAAGGCCTGTCCGGCCTCGAGCGCCCTCGTGGTGTCCTCGTAGTTGAGCGGGAAGCTGAGCTTCCAGCTGCCGGGGGCAATGACGGTGCCCGAACCATCCGCCTCGTAGTAGGTGAGGTCGGAGAAGTTTGCCGTGAGCGTGCGGCCAACGAGCGAAAGATCTGACTCGCCGTCACTCTCGAAGGTTCGCGTCTCCACCAGCTGGATGGCATTGTCAGTGGGATCCGCGTCGTAGAAGTACGAGCTACCCGTTGCCCCGTAACCGCTGAATATGGGGAGGCTGACGGCCAAGTCATCGGAGAAGCCCATGGGGATGAGCCCATCCTCCAAGGTCTCGAACTCGAAGGGCGTCCCATCGTCCTTCGAGACGGAAAAGACCACGGAGACGTTGTTCTTGTCGCCGATTATGGCGTCGGCAGAGACAGTGACGCCGTTCACGCTCTGAGCGATACCTATGGGACGGCCTATGCTGTCGACGATCTCTACCTCTGCGCTTTCGCCGCCAAAGAGATGGCTCACAAACTGGGGCACGTTCATGAAGCCGCCGGCGGCGTAGGCAATGCCTCCCAGGCCAAGGGCGAGTGCCATCGCGGCCACGGCTGCGGCGTAGGGGAGCCGGCGCTTGCGCCTGTCGGCAACCTTGATGACGGGGGCGGGAGACGCCTGTGCCTCGAGGGCTGCCTCGGCGAGCCGCTTTGCCATGCGCTCCTTGTCCTCAGAAGAAAAGCGCAGGTCTTTCATGGTGTCGTTATAGTCTTCCAGCTTGGGGAGGGTGTCGTTTGTCTGCGTCATGGCTATGCTCCTAGTGCTGTCCGGAGGGTTTGACGGGCGCGTGAGAGGCGCTTGGTGATGGTGGCTTCGCTAGCCTTGGTGATGCATGCGACCTGATGGATGGGAAGACCCTCAAAGTAGTACAGATGGATTGCCAACCGCTGGTCGCGCGGGAGTCGCGCTACCGCATCGACAACCGTGCCATCGGGCACTGCCGGCGCCTCGGGCTCTCCCGCTGCCTCAAGTGACACGATCGAGCGCCGCGCTGAGCTTCTGAGCAGGTCTTTGCAAGCATTTACGGTGGTCCGAGTGATCCAGGCGCGCTCGTGATCGCGGTCGGAGAAGTTGGGAGCCTTGGTCATCAGGCGCAAAAGGACCGTCTGGCAGATATCCTCCGCATCCGCCGTGGAGCCGAGGTAGCTATAGCTCAGGCGCAAGATCATGTCCGAGTAGGTGTTCACGAGGCGGGTTGCCTCGCTCTCTGCCTTCTCGCGCGTTGTGAGAGGATGCTGCATGCTGCCCTCCTTTCGTATCGTGTGGTTGACGCGACGTCGTCATCTACCAACAACACGATCGTGAGGGGCAAAACCTGACAAAGTTTTGAGGTGACTAGTAAAAAAGAACCGTCCCCAATGGTCGGATTAGAAGCCCTGTAGGCGGCGTACCTTGCGCATCTCGGCGCGCCTGCGGGCGGCAATGCACTCCTTGTGCTGCTCGTCGGTGGTGGCGACCAGCCCCCAGGGCACGGGCACGGGGTGGCCGTTCTCATCCACGCAGACCTCGGTGAGATAGGCATGGTTGATCATGGTGCGCTCGCCCGTGGCGGGGTCCTCCACGTAGCTGTCGGCGCGAACCTCCATCGACGTGCGTCCCACATGCGTGACCCATGCTTCGATGACCACGATGTCATTGAGCCAGGCTGCGCTCTTGAACTCCAGCGTGTCGATGGCGGCGGTGGTGATGTCGATGCCCGCGTGGCGCCTCGCCGCGATGCCTGCGACGTCGTCGATCCACTCCATGAGCCGCCCGCCAAACAGGCGGTTGAAGCCATTGATGTCCTCGTGGCGAATCATGTGGGTGGCAACGGAGAGTGACGAGCCAACCTCTTTGATACCCATCGGATAGTCGGAAGCTGCCATGGGGACTCCTTTGCTTGGCGGAGGGGATTCAGCACGATTGTACCGTGTTGGCTTGCATGTTCGAGTGGCTTGCAAGCGGATTGGCTATACGTTATGATTTTACAACAGAATGCTAACAGTGCTAGCAAGGTGATGCTATGGCAGACACAACCATCTCTCAGCTCAACATCCGCATGCCAGCGGATCTCAAGGAGCGCGGCAATGCGACGCTTGCGCTCGTTGGGAGCTCGCCGGCAAGGATAATCCGCAAGCTCTGGGAGAAGATCTCTGAGGGTGGCGAGGCATACGAGGCAGTCACGCGCGTGCTTGACGGAGGGGCTGGCGCAACGGCGTCTTCTTTGGGACAAGAGGAGTCGCTTGAACGCGCCTTGTGCCTGTTTGAGGATCTGGGCGCCACACTGGGGCTCGACCTCGCCAGTTTTGAGCCAGACGCTCGTCCCATGGCCGAGATTCTCGAGGAGATCGAGTGGGAGCAGCTTGCCGAGCGAGGTCTCGCATGAGTGCGGCGACCAAGACCATCATGGTCGACACAAACGTGTGGGTGGACTTGTATGTGCCTGGCCGTCCGCTGCGCGACGCCTCCCTGGCCTTCTTCAAGGCTGTCCAGCGTGATGACGTGGAGCTTGTCTTCACGCTCGACATCGCACGTGCGGTATATCGTGTCGTCTCGCATGAGGCAAAGCGCTGGGTGCGGCAAGACAAGGGCTCGCTTTCAGACGCATATGCGAAGGCGATAGCCGCTCACGGATGGGACTTTGTGGAGAGCATGCAGGAGCAGGCGACGGCGATCGGCTCGGCGACGGCCGACCTCTGGCTTGCCAGCAAACTGCGTGATGAGCACGCCGAGATCGAGGACAATCTTATTGTGGCTGCCTGCATGCGCATCGAGGCAGACTATCTCGTGACCAACGACGAGAAGCTCCTGCGGCATGCGCCGGTGGCGGCGGTCACGCCCCAGCAGATGGTGCGTCTGCTCGGGGTTATCGGGTGAGCTGCGCCTACGCGATACCGAGCGAGCGGTAGTTGGGATCGCGCAGCTTCTGCAGACAGAGGGCCATCTCGCCGAGGTAGACGCGCTCGACGTAGTCATCCACCACATAGAGCTCGGGAATCATGTCTTCCGGCAGGCCTAGGAGCGGTCCCCCGTTGGGCGCCAACAGGCACTCGCCGTCGTCGTCATCGGTGTGGACGTCGTGCGCCAAGGCGTAGCGCATCTCGTCCATGTCGTCCACCGTGTCGACGGCGAAGTAGAACGCCTCCGGCGAGATGAGCGCGATGCCAGTCAGGGCGACGTTGCGCGCGATCTCGAACATGCCGCGCTCGTTCCAGATGCTGTCCTCGTAGTTGGGCTTGTAGCGGAAGAGGCTCTCGTAGTACTTGGGCTCACCGGCGAGGTTGTGACGACCCTTGAGCAGCTTCCCGTCGATGACCGTACCCAGACCGCCGGCGATGTGCCCGAGCTCGTGGCGGAAGAACATGACGCTCTCGTACTTGTCCTGTCCCACATAGCAGCCGACGGCAGCCGCATTGCAGTTGTTGTCGACGGAGGTCCTGATGCCAAAGCGCTTGTTGATGTGGGAGCCCAGGTCGTAGGGGGTTTCGGTCACGCCGGGCAGCGTGATGGTGCCGTGGTACGCCACGCCCGGGACGGCGATGCCGATGATGTCGAGGTCCTTCACGTTGACGCCGCGCCCGCCCATGGTCTCGAGCAGGTCCTCGACGTCGCGATAGTCGAGCTTGGGCTTGCGCACGGCACCCTGCATGGTGGGGGTGCCGTGGTCGTAGAGGCGGTATCCCAGCCTCGAGTAGGTGCGCATGGTGAACAGCGTGATGATCAGGATGAGGTTGTCGTTGGAGAGGTCGCGGGCGACGCGAACGCTCGGACGATCGGTTGGCGCGCCCACGTCACGGAAGACGTGCATGAGCAGGCGGATGGCCCCAGCCGCATCGTAGCTGCCAAAGATCTTGGCGGGAATCTCGAAGACCATCGTGTCGGGGTGTGCGGCAACCATCTCTGGGCGCATATGGCTTGCCTGCGGCGCGAGCAGGATGGCGTCGAAGCCCTCGGCCTTGAGGCCACGCTGAACCGACATCGCCGTGAAGTCGTAGTCGAGCGAGAGCGTGCGTGCGACCTCGTTCATCTTGGTGGCAAAGAAGCTGGTGGTGAGCGCCGATGTGCAGCAGAGCAGCACGTGGGTGGTCTGGTGGCTCTGCTCGTCAGCGAGCACCTCTGCCATCTGCGAGAACAGCTCCTGGGCGCGCGTGAGGTCGTCGAGCAGGACGTGCAGGAAGAAGACGGCCTCGCCGTCAGAGACGCGTGTGATGCGGTACTCGGCTATCTCGAGGCCGTCCTCGAAGGGATAGATGTTGACTTCGCCTACGGCTGCGGTGAGCGCTATGCGGGAGTGCCCCTCAGACGTCATGGCGGGAGTAACGTCCCGCACCCGCTGTGCGACGAGCCACGTGCGGAACTCTGTGCCAACATTGCCCATGGGCGCTCCCTCCCGTGTCCACGTGCGGTGTTGCGACTCTGTCAACCTCTCCTAGCTTGCAGCGTGCAGACGGGCGCGGATGCTGTCTGCTGCGGCAGTCTGACGTTCGGGCGTGGTCTTGTAAGCGCCATCCTTGGCGTAGATGCCGCGACCGACCATCACGATCTGGGGCTTGAGCTTGAGCACCTCATCGAGGTTCTGCTCGTTGATGCCCGTGCCCAAAGCAAGGCCTGCGTGGATGAGGTTGCGCTTGACGGCGACGGCCTTCTCCAGCGGACGCAGCTGGAAGATGGAGCCGTGAGTGGGCTTCTGCAGGTCGTACTCGTGCTCCATGAGGTAGCCGGTGGAGATGTGCACGAACTTGACGCCGAGCGCATCGACCTGCGCGGTGCGTTTGCCAGCGTTGCGGACGCCGTCCATGTCGCACATGATCGCGCCGCCGTATTCGCGGGCGTGGTGAACCATCTGCCTGATGACCTGGTCAGGCGCATAGGCAAGCACGGTGACGATGGAGGCGCCTGCCTCAAAGCAGCGGCGCGTGACGCCGGAGCCGCCATGGAAGACCTTGGCATCGACGGCAATCTTGAGGTCGGGATGTGCCTCGTGAATCTCGCCTACGAGGTCGAGGCCAAAGGTGATGAGCTCGGGATAGCCGATCTCGAGGATGTCGATGTGACCGTCCATCATGTCGGCCATCTTGATGAGCTCGTGGCGCTTGCCGTGGTCTAGCGTGAGTTGCAGTTCTGCCATGATCGATCCTTTCTCGGGCTGCGATGCGCGAAGCCCCGTGGGTTGCTAGCTGAAGAGCTTCTTGTCGTTGCCCGAGGGAACCTGGAAGAAGACGACGCCTGCCAAGCCAACGCAAATCATGGCAAGCAGGAAGAGGAACATGGCGGGATATCCGGCAGCGTCGGCGATACGGCCGCCAATGTTGTTGGAGATGATGGTGCCAAAGCTCTGACAGGTCTTGACCAGTGCGAGGCCGGCAATCTGCTGGCGCGCGTCGACGATGGTGTTGACCACCTTCATGTTTGCCATGATGTTGATGATCGCGGGTGGATGGCGGCCGAGGAAGGTTGCCACGATGACGAGCGGCAGTGGCAGGTTGAGTCCGTAGACCACCATCTCGACTACCACGAGGACGAAGATGGCGAGCAACAGTGTCTTGTTGGCGATCTTGTCCATGAACTTGGACGAGAACAGCAAAAGCGGGATCTCGAGCAGCGTGGCCACGGCAAGGATGGTGGATGCCGTGGAAGCCTCGAGGCCCTTTGTCGTGAGGAAGGCCGGGCAGAAGGAGTAGGCGGCACCGGTGACGGCGGCAAACAGGATCTGCAGAACCAGGTAGTACAGGAACTTCTTGTTGGTGAGCAGCGTCTTGGTGGAAACAGGCTCGGCCTCGCCGGACTCCGTGTCCTCGATCTTGGCCGCCTCGGTCTCGGCCAGACGAGGGTTGGTTCCCCAGAAGCCGAAGATTGCGATGAGCATGGCAACGACGACGCTGATGTAGGGGGCGACGGGCGAGATGGCATCATAGATGATGCCGGTGAGCTGCGTGCCGACGGCAAAGCCGATAGAACCCCATACACGGATGGACCCGTAGCTGTAAGGGCTTGAGGTGGCCATGCGTTCGACGGTCGGGTTCACGCCGTTCATGAGCAGGTTCATGGCAGCGTAGGTGCCGACGATGATGAGGAAGTTGGGGGCGATGACGAACAGGGCTGCGGCAATGCAAGTGGCGGCGAACATGACCATGTTGACCGACCGCATGCCAAACTTGTCCGTGAGCGATCCGATGATGGGCTGGGTGATCATGTTTGCCAGCGCGGCGACCGAGATGCACATCGATACCTGGCTGGCGCTGTAGCCCTTGCCAATGAGGTAGACCGAAATCAGTGCCGAGAAGAAGGCAAAGGCCAGGTCGTAGAAGAAGAACAGAATGACGTAGCTCGCATAGCTGTTTGTGTACTTGGCTAGCAATCGCTCCATAAGGACCCCTCCCGTACGATATGGATGATGCACACCCCCAAAATCATACTATGAAGGCAGGGGCAATTGCCTACGCGTCAACTATGAAACCGGCCCGCTGGTATGGATACCAGCGGGCCGGTCTGCCATCTTAAGGGGTTCCTTGGGGTGCGGGTGGCTCCTGCGAGATCTGCGCTTGGGGTCATGCCGGCTAGTCGAGCCAGCTCTCGTAGGCCTCGTCCTCGCGATGGTCGGGGAGGCCGTAGTTCTCCGCGAGGTAGGCGCCCACGTAGGCCGACACCTTGCGGGCGCCCGAGACGTTCAGGTGGTCGCCGTTGTCGCTGGTATCCTTCTCCCAGTCGATGTCCACCTTATGCTCCCCCTCGTTGAGGTCGATGTAGGCGACCCCGACCTCGGAGGCAAACTTCTCGACGGCCTTGTGACGAGTGACGTTCCAGTTGATGGTGCTGGGCGTGCTGACGAGTATGGGCTCTGCGCCGATAGAGCGGCAGTAGTCGAACATGTGCTGCAGATACGCCTTGTTGAGCCGCGGAATCCGCTCGAGCCGCTCCTCCTCGTCCTCTTCCTCCTCCTGCATGTACCCCGCCGCATCGGCGGCGTTTACTGCGTACTTGGCGACATAGCCCTTCGCGTCGTCGGAGTAGGTACAGGTGGGCTCCTCCGTGAAGTCCTCCGGGACGAGGCTCTTCCAACGGTTGTGGTACTCGAAGACGGGCAGCGTGTCCTCCACCGTGCGGAAGAGGCTCTTGCTGATCGAGAACCTCCTGAACAGGGCGTTGGTCTCGATGACGACCACGCTTGGCCTCTGGTGCTCCGTCGCCCTGTGCAGGAGGGTGTTTGCGTAGTACAGGCGCTGCGTGTGCGTTCCGCAGTTGTACGAGGCAAAGCCGTAGTCCTCGAACATCTGCAGCGGCGAGAAGGAGCTGTAGCACTCGCTGTCGCCGAGGAACAGGACGTCGAGGGTGTTCTCCGGCTCTCCCAGGACGCCGTTGGCCTCCTGGTCGTGTATGCCGTACTCCAGGCGATTGTCCTTGGGGTAGAACAGGGCGGACAGTGCCACGAGCGCCACCAGTATGGTTGCCCCTGCAAGCGCGG
>CAMYZR010000014.1 GCA_947303905.1 uncultured Atopobiaceae bacterium | reverse complement strand
CGGACGAGGTCGAGTGGCTCGCCTCCGTGGGTGTCACCAAGGGCTGGAAGGTCGGTGGCACGTACGAGTTCCGCGGGACCCGCACCGTCGCCCGCCAGGACATGGCGGCGTTCATGTACAGGTTGCATGCGTATCTGAATCAGTAAAGCCTGACTGTATGCCGAGACGTGGGGAAGACCTGCTCGTCCCGCCTGAGGCGGGCGGGGCCTCCCACGCGGTGTCGACGGGCGACCGGGCTCTGGCACCGCGACCGCTGGGATGGGCCGAAGCTGCACCTGCGGCGCCGCATCGGCAGTCGCTCCCGCTTCGGTCTCCGAATCGGACCTTTGGCACCCGGGTTCATGTGGTAAGACATGGGCTGGCAAGGTCGCACCAGAGGGGGGGGTTGGCATGGAGCTGAGGAAGCGGATGGGATTCTGACAAGGCGCTAAAGGCGTCCGCGTGCGATTGGCGCTTGCCCTGCTGCTGGCGATTGTCGTGTCGGTGGTCACGCCCCGACCGACCCTCGCCGAGATAGCCTCGGGCATCTACGGCACGTGCGAGTGGTCGATAAGCGACAGCCGCGTGCTCACCATAGGCCCCGGCACGCTGGCGAGCAACGACGACAGAAGGGATGACTTCTGGCCCTGGTATGAAAAGGGAAGTCTATTGAGTCCGTCTCGGTGGCCGGGAAGACCGGCGCGACGGGCAGCCTCAGCCACATGTTCTACGACTGTACCTCGCTCACGTCCATCGGCCTCTCCGGCTTCGACACCTCCGGTGTGACTGACATGGACTCCATGTTCTATAACTGCTATTATCTGGCGTCCCTCGATGTCTCCGGTTTCGACACCTCGTTCGTGACACACATGGGCGACATGTTCAGCGGGAGGGGTGGCGTTTGGTTCCGCCCGCTCCCGTTCGCACGGACGGACGAACAAGAGGGTTACCCCGCGTGCGTCTCGCACGTAAAATGGCATATGACCTGATTATTTCTCACGGATGGAGCTTGTGATGGTCGTCAGTCTCCGCGTCCGCCTCTCTCGAGTCTGCATGCTCATGGCGCTCGTGTGCGCGCTCATGCTGGCGCTGCCCACGCAGGCGTTTGCCGACGACGAGTACTCGCTCGATGCCACTGGCATTTGGGCGACCGTCGACCAAGCCGGCACGCTCAATGTCACCGAGCAGCGTCTCGTTGACTTCGATGGCAACTTCCACGGCTTCTACTGGGAGCTCAGCACCAGGGACTGCGAGCTGGGCGAGGTGTCCGTCGAAGTGATCGAGGCGGGTGAGGTCGACGACGAGGGGCGTCTCATTCCCTACACCTATGCCTCGTCTGGCGACGATGAGGGGACTTGGACGCTCAAGGAGAAGAGCTCCTACGATCGTGTCGACGTGCACTTTGACAAGACCGACGAGCGTGCGGTCTTCTATGTCACGTACACCATCGATGGGGTCGTCGCGCGCTGGGGCGACACCGGCGAGCTGTACTGGAAGTTTGTCGGTGACAACTGGGATCAGGACTCCCTTGACGTCGAATGCAACCTCTTCTTTGCGGGTGCTCCTGAGGGCACGAAGCTGACGGCGGGCGAGAACATCCGTGGGTGGCTGCACAACCGCTCGCTCAACGGCAAGATTGAGGTCCCGTCCGGGACGGTTCCAGCTTGGGATGACATGGCCCAGGGTGACCCCGGTACCGTCAGCGTGGCGCTGGGCAAGGTGCGCAGCGATGAGTTTGCCGAGGTCAGGGTGGCGTTTCCCGCTGACTGGCTGAGCGAGGCAAAGCAACGCTCCGAGACGCGGCTCGACACCATCCTCACGGAGGAGGCTGGTTGGGCCGAGGAGGCCAACGCCCGCTTCGAGCGCGTGGGGAAGTTTGCCACCATCAAGAAGTGGGTCTATACCATCATGGGAGCGTTGTCGGCGGTGGCCGCGGCCTTCATGCACATCAGGTATCGCCGTACCCACAAGGCAGCATTCGACGACAAGTACTTCCGCGACGTGCCCTCCGACGACCATCCGGCGATCCTTCATTTGCTGTATACCGGACAGGCGGGCTCGGGTCCGGACTTTACGGCGACGCTCATGCGCCTGAGCGACATGGGCGCCCTCACGCTCGAGAAGACGACGACCCTCAAGAAGCGCTTGGGACGCAAGCCCAAGGAGGAGGAAGACTGGCTGCTCAGGCGCGTCGACGATCGTGCCCAGAAGGTCACGGATCCCATAGACCGCGCGACCATGGAGTTCGTCTTCGATTACGTGGGCGAGCGCGCGTGCACGCTGGATGACCTCAACGAGCGCCCCGAGGGTGCGGTGCGCATGTCCGACTTCAAGCGGGTTGCCACAAAGGACGAGGAGATCTACGAGAGTCACCTGGACTCCTGGAAGGAGTGCGTCTCCGAGGCCCTCGAGAATCGTGGCTTGGACACGGACGATACGGACAGCTTCCCGCTGCCTTGCATCATCCTGCTCATCGTCGACCTCATCATGGTGGTGCTCGCCTTGGTCGACGTCTTCATCATCTCTGACGCCGCGCTGGAGATGACGGGGCAGTGGGGCGCGGTCTTGGCGCGTGTCGGCGTGCTCGCCGCTGGCTTTGTGGCACTGATCGTCTCGGCTGCCAGCCAGCGTGACTTGTCGGACGAGGGCATCGAGATAAAAGCCAAGCTGGATGCCCTCAAGCGGTGGCTCAAGGACTTCACGCGTCTGGAGGAGGCCGTGCCCACCGATGTGGTGCTTTGGGATCGTCTCCTGGTCATGGCCGTCATGCTCGGTGTGTCTGACAAGGTGATCGAGCAGCTCAAGATTGCCGCGCCTCAGGTCGTCGATGACAGCCACCTCGCCTCGACTGTCATGTGGTGCAACGCGGGGACGAGCGACTACTCTCCCGCAAGTGCCTTCAGCAGCGGCTTCTCAAGTGCCGCAAGTGCCTCGGGCAGTGGCGGCGGTGCCTCTGGCGGCGGAGGCGGAGGCGGCGGCGGAGGCGGTGGTGGCGCCTACTGACGCATTATGGCAAGACAAGGGGTGGCCCCCAACGTCTCAGGTGAGATGTTGGGGGCCACCCCTTTTACTAGCGATTCGCTTTGGCTACTGCACCTGAGCGACCATCACCATGTTGGTCGAGGTGACGTAATCGCCCTGCTGCGGGGAGGTCTGCGGGTCGCCAGAGGTGATGACCACCACGTCACCGATATTGACCAGATGCTCGTCCTTGGCGCACTGCAGCGACTCGTTGAGCGTCGAGGAGAGCGAGCCCTGCTCGACGGTCTTGTACGCGAAGACTCCCCAGAGGAAGCAGGTCTTGCGAATGGCCTGCTTGGAGGGAGACATGGCGTAGATGGGCAGGTCGGGCCTGAAGTTGGAGATCAGGCGTGCCGTGCGTCCGGAGTGGGTGGGGCAGATGATGCACTTGGCGCCCACGCGGTCGGCAATCTCCACGGCAGCAACACCGATGGCGCGGTGGACGTTGCGCACGCCACCGCGGTCGTGATAGACTTGGCGCTCCTCGAGGAAGCGCTCGGTCTCCTTGCAGATGGCCGACATCGTCTTGACCGCCTCGATGGGGTAGGCGCCGGCGGCCGTCTCGCCCGAGAGCATCACGCAGTCAGCACCGTCGTAGACGGCGTTGGCAACGTCTCCCACCTCGGCGCGCGTGGGGCGCGGGTTGTGGGTCATGGAGTCAAGCATCTGCGTTGCGACGATAACGGGTTTGTAGGCGTTTCCGCACTTGGAGATGATGGTCTTCTGGATGTGGGGGACCTGCTCGGGAGGCATCTCGACGCCCAGGTCGCCACGGGCCACCATGATGCCGTCGGAGTGCTCGAGAATCTCGTCGAAGTTCTTGACCGCTGTGGCGCTCTCGATCTTGGACAGGATGGATATGTTGCGCATGCCCATCGACGTGCAGATCTTTCGAATCTCGTCCACGGCCGCACCACTGCGGATGAACGACGCCGCGATGGCGTCCACGCCCAGCTCGCAGCCGAACATGATGTCGGCGCGGTCGCGCTCGGTGACGGAGGGCAGGCCGACCTCGACGTTGGGGACGTTCACGCCCTTGTGCTCCTTGAGCTCCCCGCCGTTCTCGACGATGCAGTACATGTCGGTGCCGTCGACGTGGTCGACGCTCAGCTCGATGAGGCCGTCGTCCACCAGGATGGTCGAGCCCTGCTGCACCTCGTTGGGGAGGTTGTCGTAGTCGATGGAGAAGCACTCGGCAGAACCGATGACCGTGCGGGTGGTGACCACGACGGTCGCTCCGCGCTTGAGGGCGACGGGACGATGATTGAACAGCTCGCCCGTGCGGATCTCGGGACCCTTGGTGTCGAGCAGGATGGCCACGGGAATGGCCAGCTCCTCCGAGATGCGTCGTACATGCTCGATGTTTCGCCTGTGATACTCGTGGCTGCCGTGGGAGAAGTTGAAGCGTGCGACGTTCATGCCGTGGAGGATGAGCTGGCGCAGTACCTCGTCGTCCTCGGTTGCTGGCCCCATGGTGCAGATGATCTTGGTCCTCTTCTTATGGTGTAGTGCCATGATGCTCCTATGTTTGTCGCGAGGTCGGAGGGACCTGTTGCGTGCTTACTATGCCTGTAGCATCAATGGTAACCTCTGCCGATAAAACAGCACCCCCACCGACTTTGGGAGCGAAATAGCTACACAAAGCCGCGTGAGGGTGCCGATGCGTCGCTGGACGCTAGGCCAAACTAGGCGCTAGCTGCTAGCAAACGATGCTGCGGAAGACGTAATCGCTGTCGGGAGCCTGGTTGGCGTAGGCGCGAGCGTTGGTGAGGGTGACGTTGGCGATCTCGGCCAGAGCCTCCTCGGTGAAGAAGGCCTGGTGGCTGGTGACGACCACGTTGGGGAAGGAGGTCAGGCGTGCGGTGATGGACTCGTAGACCTCGCCAGAGCGGTTCTGGTAGACGTTGGCGTTCTCCTCCTCGTAGACGTCGAGGCCGGCAGCGCCGATCTTGCCGGACACGATGCCGCGGATGATGGCCTCGGTGTCGGCCAGGCCGCCACGACCGGTGTTGACGAAGATGACGCCGTCCTTCATCTCGGCGATGGCAGCATCGTCGATCATGTGATAGCTCTCGGAGTTGAGGAAGGCATGCAGGGAGATGAAGTCAGCCTGGTTGTACAGCGGCACGTAGCTCACGACGCGGTCACCAAAGCCGACGCCCTCGATCAGGCAGTTGCCCTTCTCGTCGTAGACCATGTTGCCGGCCTTGTCGTAGACGGGGACGTACTCGTCCACGACGCCCTCGTCGACGAGAGCCTTGACGGGACCGAGGTCCGCGCCGATGACGTGCATGCCATAGCCCTTGCAGATGCGGCAGAGGGCGGCACCGATGCGGCCGGTGCCGATGATGCCGGCAGTCCTGCCCTTGAGGGTGACGCCGACGAGGTTGTTGAGGTCGTAGTTGTTCTCGCGTACGCGGTTGTAGCCCTTGACGATGCGGCGGTTGGCAGCCTGGCCGATGGCCATGGCGTGCTCGGCGATGGCCTCGGGGCTGTACGCGGGCACGTTGCAGACGCGGATGCCGAGGTCCTTGGCCATGGCGATGTTGACGGCGTCGAAGCCGGCGCAGCGCATGAGGACGAGCTTGACGCCCATGCCAGCGAGGATCTCGAGAGCCATGGCATTGACGTTGGCGTTGACGAATGCGCAGACGGCGTCATAGCCCTTGGCCAGAACGGCGGTACGCCAGGTTAGGTTGGTCTTGGTGAACTCGATCTGGATCTCGGGGTAGTCGCCCATCACCTTGGTGAAGGAGTCGCGGTCATAGTCCCTCGTGCCAAAGAACAGAATCTTCATGGTGCGTCCTTTCGTTAGGCCACTTGGCTGCTGCCTGCCTCTGCAGTTTATCCACAGACATGGAAATAGTAGCGCAGAGTTAAGGCGCAACCACTCACGGGCAGCTCAAACGCGACCAAATACGACCTCATGCGGTTGCTCGATGACAATGTGTGACCACTGCTTGCGCCTATCGCTCGCCTTGGTCCTTCGTCATGCGCCAGAGGGTGGTGCGGCTAATTCCGAGTTTGCGTGCTGCGGCGCTCTGGTTGCCCCCGTGCTTGCGGATGACCTCCGCGATGATGTCGCGCTCGATCTGGGAGAGCGGGCGGTCGAGGTCGATGCCATAGCTCGTGCCGGATCTCGCGTTGGGGTAGACCGGCCTTTCTAGTGCGAGCAGGCTCCTCACGTCAGCGGCACGGATGGTATGGTCGCGCGAGGTGGCGCACAGCTGGGACAGGATGCGGCCGAGCTGTACGTAGTTTCCTGGCCAGGGGTAGTCGGCAAGCAGCATCATCGCCTGCCGGTCGATGCGCAGCACCTCCTTGGACAGGTTGGCGTTGAGCTGGCTCAGGTAGAGCTTGGCGATGGTGGGGATGCGCTCCTTGTGCTCACGCAGGGGCGAGAGCTCCACTTGGATGCACTGGAACTTGTCCTTGATGTAGGGGATGTACTTCCCGACAAGCTCGCCCTCGGGGTTGCACGAGAAGATGAGGTTGCTTCGGCGGATGACATCGGTGCCCACGATGGTGCCGAGCAGCTCCTCGATGAACACCGGTTCGCACGCCTCCAAGTTCTTGATGTGGATGGTGACGTTGCTCTCGAAGAGGGGGGAGGTGCGTCCGCTCAGAAGATATGCGCGCGACCGCTCTATGAGCATGCCACAGTCGATCTCGACGAGCGGGTGAGAGGCGAGCTTTGAGATGGTGTAGGCCTGAGTCGCCACGGCGGTCCTGCCGGTTCCGTACTCACCGGTGATGAGCAGTGGCCTGCCCGACTCGAGCATGTCCTGCAGGGTCTTGTTGATCCCGTTCACGTCACCTGCAAGGCTGTAGGGGCTACGGAGGTACTCACCAAGAGCCTCTGCCTTGGTGTGGTAGGTTATGCCCGCATTGCGCGTGCTCGACCCGCTGACGCTTTGCGAGACATAGAACACGACCTTGCTGCCCGCCTGGCCTTCCGACACGAATGACCTGATGGTGTAGCCACGCCCACCTATGGTCTTTCGTATCGACTCGGCCTCTCCTCTGCGCGCCTCGGGCAGGAGGGTCTTGAGCGTCTCGATCAGGGCCCTGCCACCACCACGGTCGACGGTGGTAAACGACAGGCTGTCATCCTCCTGGAATATGACGGTGTCCATCCCGCTGTTGCCGATGACCTCACGGAAGAACAGGTTTTCGTCGCGTACGCCCCTCATGTGATGTGCGACACGCACGGCCTCGTCGAGGGACTCGCGCACCGAGTTGGAACCGGAGGTGATGAGCACCGTGTTGAAGCCCGCCTCGCGGAACACGGTGCTCGAGATCACGTCGCAGAGGACGGTCTCATAGCCCTGGTCCGCAAGAATTCTGGTAACGCCGTGGACGTCCTCCTCGTCGACGAGGGTGAAGATGTCCAAGTCGAGGTGAAGCACGTCGCTGGTGAGACGGGCGGCGTCGGTGATGCCCCGGAACCCAACTACCGCGCGTTTGCCCGTGATGTCCTCGGAGAACTGGAAGGCCTGCAACACGTCGAGGGCAGAGGTCTTGATGTCGACGACGGGGATGTCGAGGCTCTGGCGCAGCAGGTCTGCCGTGCCGCCTCGAGAGAGGATCAGGTCATAGGGCTCGACCAAGCGATCGATGGCGGCCGAGACGCCCGCCTCGAGATTGCCGATGACGACGGTCATGTCGATGTCCGGATAGCTGAGCGACTCGCGTTCCAGGATGGTCGCGAGTCCCTCGTAAGGTGCAACTGCGAGAATCTGTACCTGCTCGTTCATGTGAGTCTCTGCCCGACGCCTTCCTGTAAAGGACGCATATGCGTGTTCGGTGTGCCTCCCAGCATGCATTTTATAGGCCTGCCTTATGCCTCGCTTGAATGAGTGTTTCAAATAGAAACGATATGAGAACTTGAATAGCAAGATAGCGGATAACGTTACAGAATTGAACAATATTGTCGTGCCTCAATAGTGTCTCACCCCCGCTCGGCTCGTATCGTGATAGCCAGCAAACGGAACGACGAGGAGGCACCATGGCGGAGATGCTGGTCATAGCGGACGATCTGACGGGAGCTCTTGACTCTGGTGTCCAGCTTGCGCGCAAGGGCGATCGCGTGTTGGTGAGCCTTGACTGCAAGGACGGCCTCAAGCATGCCAGCGCTGCCGACGTGCTCGTGATCGACTCCGAGAGCCGTCACGACGAGCCGTCCGTTGCATACGAGAAGGTGCGCGGCCTCGTGAGCGAGGGCATCTCCCTCGGGATCAGGCACATGTACAAGAAGACCGACTCGGGACTGCGTGGCAACGTGGGTGCCGAGCTCTCCGCACTGATGGAGGCCTCTGGTGCGTCGCACGTCAATTTTGTCCCTGCCTATCCCAAGCAAGCGCGTACCACCGAGAATGGCGTGCATTACGTGGCTGGCACACCCCTGGCAAAGAGCATCTTCGCCATCGACCCGGTCAATCCCGTCACCTGCAGCAGGGTGGACGACCTCATCCACCTCCAGAGCGACGTCACGGTCACCAACTGGAGCGAGGGCGCCGACCTCGAGGGCATCGTGGTCTACGACAGCTCGACCGATGAGGACATGCGCCTGATCGCTGACATGCTGCAGAGCGTCGATCCCGATGCGCCGATGGCGGGCTGCGCCGGCCTGCTGGAGATGCTGCCGCGCTGCTCCCAGGCGGCCTGCGAGCGCAAGCAGGAGAACCTCGACGCGCGCCTCGTGGTGGTGTCGGGCTCGGTCAATGCCGTCACGTCCTCACAGCTGGACGAGGCGGAGCGCCGCGGTGCATATCGCGCGCACCTCCCCATTCGAGAGATCCTTGCGCGCAACTGGAGTGAGAGTGACGCCTGCGCCTTTGTCGGGCGCGTGCTGGTGGAGGGCGAGGACAGCCCCGTCATCCTCATCGACACGCTGGGAACCCAGCTCAGCAAGGACGAGATCGCAAACGGCGACACCGCCCGCAAGATCTCCGACGCTGCGGGCCTGTGCGCGGCGGTGGTAAGCAAGACCACCGAGCGCACCACCATGGTGGTGGGCGGCGACGCGCTGGTGGGCTTTGTGAACGAGGTCGGCGCCTCGCTGCTCGAGCCCATCGACGAGCTGTTCCCGGGCATCGTACTGGCCCGCTATGAGGGGGCGCACGCATCGGGCACCCTCATCACCAAGTCGGGCGCATTTGGCAATGTTGGCCTGTTCCATGAGATTCATCAGGCATTGGAAGAGAAGGTTGGAGGAGTGCTGTCATGTCGCTAGAGAAGTACAGCCTCAAGCTCCCGAAGGCCGTGTACAGCGGCAAGGGTGCGCTGGGGGAGATTGGTCAGATCCTGAAGACGGTGGGTGCCACCAAGGTGGCTGCGTTCACCGACAAGGGTCTGCGCAAGCTGGGTCTGTTCGACCTGGTCGAGAAGGAGCTCAAGGCCAGCGGAGTGCCATACGAGATCTTTGACAATCTGCCCGCAGAGCCGTCCTACACCGACGTGCAGGCAGTCATCGACCAGTTCAAGCAGGCCGGTGCGGACTTCATCGTAGCCTGCGGCGGCGGCTCCGTCATGGACTCCGCCAAGCTCGCAAGCGTTTCGCTCACCGACGAGTACGTGGTCAAGGACCTGCTCGACGACCCGCAGCGTGCGCACAAGTGCGTGAGCCTGCTGGCCATCCCCACGACCGCCGGCACTGGTGCCGAGTGCACGCCCAACGCCATCGTCGGCGTTCCCGAGCGCGCCCTCAAGATCGGCATCGTCAACGACGGCCTCATCTGCGACTACGTCATCCTCGACGCCGAGATGATCCGCAACCTCCCGCGCTCCATCGCCGCGGCGACGGGCGTCGACGCCATGTGCCATGCCATCGAGTGCTACACCTCCAACAAGGCGAACCCGCTCTCCGACACGTTCGCCCTCGAGGCCTTCGACCTGATCATGAACAACATCGAGGCCGCCTGTGACGACAAGGATGCCATCGAGGCCAAGAACGCCATGCAGGTGGCGGCCTTCTACGGCGGCGTCGCCATCACCGCCTCCGGCACCACGGGCGTCCACGCCCTGAGCTACCCGCTGGGCGGGCGCTACCACATCGCCCACGGCGTCTCCAACGCCATGCTGCTGGTGCCCGTCATGGAGTTCAACGAGCCGGCCGTCCGCGAGCTGTTCGCTCACGCCTGGGACCGCGCCTACCACGGCGATGACGTGCTTGCGACCGACGAGGAGAAGTCCAAGGCGCTCGTGGCATGGATGGGTCGCATCGTCGAGCACCTGGACATCCCCACCAGCCTCAAACAGTTCGGCGTCGACCCGGCCGACCTCGACGACCTGGTGGATGCTGGCATGCAGGTGACGAGGCTTCTCGTCAACAACAAGCGCGAGATCACCGCTGATGACGCGCGCGCAATCTACGAGAGGGTGTTGCAGTAATGGCAGACATCAAGGGCATCATCGTTCCCATCGTCACCCCGATGAACGAGGACGAGTCCATCAACCTCGACGAGCTCCGCGTTCAGATCGACCGCCAGATCGACGCTGGCATAGACGGCATCTTCCCCTTTGGCACCAACGGCGAGGCGTACATCCTCTCCGGCGACGAGAAGCGCCAGATCCTCGAGGTCACCATCGACCAGGTTGCCGGTCGCGTCCCCGTCTACGCTGGCACGGGCTGCATCTCCACCAAGGAGACCATCGAGCAGACCAAGATGGCCGAGAGGCTCGGTGCCGACGTCGTCTCGATCATCACCCCGAGCTTTGCCAAGGCGAGCCAGGAGGAGCTCTATCGTCACTACTGCGCCGTCGCGGCTGCCGTCGACCTGCCGGTCCTGCTCTACAACATCCCGGCCCGCACCGGCAACGCCCTCGAGCCCGCCACCGTGGCCCGTCTGGCCAAGGACGTCCCCAACATCGTTGGCGCCAAGGACTCCAGCGGTGACTGGGACAACCTCCAGGCCTATATCGCCGTCAAGGACGCCCGTCCCGACTTCATCACCCTCTCCGGCAACGACAGCCTGATCCTCGACGCCCTCATCAAGGGCGGCGCGGGCGCCATCGCCGGCTGCGCCAACGTGTACCCGCACGTCATGGCCTCCATCTACGACCTCTTCGTCGAGGGCAAGCTGGACGAGGCCCGCGAGGTCCAGAACAGCATCGCGAGCTTCCGCGCCGTCTTCCGCTACGGCAACCCCAACACCGTCGTCAAGACCGCCGTGGCCGAGCTCGGCTACCCGGTGGGCAAGTGCCGCGCCCCGTTCAACTGGCTGCCTGACGAGGGCATCGAGGAGCTGCGCGGCGTCCTGGCCGAGAACAAGCAGAAGGGCATGTGCTAATGAGTGACTACAAGCCCATCGTCGGCATCTCGATGGGTGACCCCGCGGGCAATGGCCCCGAGATCACCGTCAAGGCCCTCTCCGACCCGACGCTCTACGACCGCTGCCGCCCCATCGTGGTGGGCGACTACAAGATGATCGAGCAGGCCAAGGGCTTCGTGGGCCATCCCGAGATCACGGTCAACCCGGTCTCGAGCGTGGCTGAGGCGAAGTTCGAGGCGGGCACCATCGACGTGTACCAGCTCGACCTCATCGAGGACGTCTCCAAGTTCCAGCTCGCCATCGTCTCGGCCGAAGGCGGCAACGCCGCGTTCCAGTCGGTCAAGCGCCTCATCGAGCTGGCCATGGACGGCGAGGTCGACGCCACCGTCACCAACGCCCTCAACAAGGAGGCCATGAACCTGGCTCTCGCACCCGAGGGCATGCACTTCGACGGCCACACCGAGATCTATGCAACCTACACCGGCACCAAGACGTACTGCATGATGCTGGCCCATCACGACTTCCGCGTGGCGCACGTCTCCACGCACGTGAGCCTGCGCGAGGCCTGCGACCGCGTGAAGACCCCGCGCGTGCTCGAGGTCATCGAGCTTGCCAACCAGGCCATGCTCGACCTGGGCATCGAGAATCCGCGTGTGGCCGTTGCCGGTCTCAACCCGCATTGCGGCGAGAACGGCCTCTTCGGTCGCGAGGAGATCGAGGAGATCGCCCCCGCCATCGAGATCGCCAAGGCGCGCGGCATCAACGCCATCGGCCCCATTCCGCCCGACTCGGTCTTCTCCGAGATGAACGGCGGCTGGTACGACGTCACCGTGTGCATGTACCACGACCAGGGACACATCCCCACCAAGGTCCTGGGCTTCGTCATCGACCGCGCCACCAACCAGTGGAAGGCCGTCGAGGGCGTCAACATCACCCTGGGGCTCCCCATCATCCGTACGTCCGTCGATCATGGGACGGGCTTCGCGCTGGTGGGCAAGGGCACCTCGAACGAGCTCAGCCTTGTCAACGCCATCGACTACGCGCTGCGCATGGCCGCTGGCCGCGCCGCGAAGGAGGGCAAGGAGGCCTAGCCACCAAGGGGGCCAACCGATTCCTCCTGGCTGGCCCCAACACCGTTTTGGTTCAGAGCGGAAGGGCGGAGGGCCCCTCCGTTAGGGATAGCTGTATCAAATCAATAGGAAGGATTTGGTTACGATGACAATGCAAATGATTCTTGCGTTGGTGACGCTCGTGATCATGCTCGCGCTGATCATGTTTGACGTCATGCCGTTCGGCGCGCCCCCGATCTTCGCGAGCCTGCTGCTCGTGATCTTCGGCCAGCTCTTCGGTGCCGAGTGGGAGGTTCAGTGGGACGTTCCGTACGCCTTTGCCGGCTTCACCAACGCCAGCGTGTGGATGGTCGCGTTCTTCATGGTGGTTATGGCTGCCGTGCAGAAGACGAGTCTCATCGCAGGCGTGAAGACCTCCATGGGCAACCTCGTCACCAAGGGTGGCTTCAAGAGCTACGTCCTGCTCGTGCTCGTCGTCATGCTCGGCTGCACCCTGGCTGGCGGCGGCTCCACTGGCTACTACGTGCTGATTCTCTCGCTCGTGGCCACGCTGCCCTACAACGAGGAGTTCCCCACCTCCAAGCTGCTCATGCCGCTCGGCTTTGCCACCAACCACCCGCTGATCCCCATCAACGTCGCGTTCCAGTTCGGCCTGGCCACCACCGTTCTCGAGTCCGCTAATTTCGCCACGACCGACTTCACGATGTTCAAGTTCGCCCTCGTGACCTTCGCGCTGTCCATCGGCTTCCTCATCAGCGCCATCCTCGGCTGGAAGCTCCTGCCGAGCCACCCCATC
>CAMYZR010000013.1 GCA_947303905.1 uncultured Atopobiaceae bacterium | reverse complement strand
GGCGATGTGCTCGAATTCGACGAGCCGGAGACGCTCGACACCGAGACGATCGACGTGGCCAGGCTCCCCCTTCCATCACGGGACGAACCGAGCACCGACGACGTTAGCCTCACCCAGCGACTCGCCCGCCACGGGTACCACTTCGACGACGTGGAGGAGGTCGTGCGTCCCATGGCCGCCACCGGCTCGGTCCCCCTGGCCTCCATGGGCTCCGACGTGCCCCCGGCGGTCCTCTCGCGGCACCCCCGCTCCTTCTTCGATTACTTCAACGAGCTCTTTGCGCAGGTCACCAACCCGCCGATTGACGCGCTGCGCGAGTCCATGGTGACTTCCGATGTGCTCTACCTGGGCAATCACGGCAACCTGTTGGAAGACAGCCGCGACAGCTGCCGCCTCCTGCGCCTCTCGGGCCCCATCCTGTCCGAGGAGGACTTCGCGCGCATCAGGGGCATCGCGCGCGTGGGCTTCCGTGTGGCAAGCTTCTCGGCGACCTATCCCGCCGACAGCGGCCCCGATGCGCTGGAGCATGCGCTTCGCGAGCTTGACTGCTCCGTCGAGGCTGCCGTGCGGGACGGCGCCAACATCGTCATCATCTCGGACCGCGCTGGTGAGGGCCAGGTGCCCATCCCGTCACTCCTGTCGTTGGGAAGCATCCACAACCACCTCATCCGCACCGGCATCCGCATGAAGACCGATCTCATCGTGGAGACCGGCGACGCCGTCTCGCCGCATGACTATGCAACACTGGTGGGTTACTCCGCAAGTGGCATCCATCCCTACCTGGCCCACGAATGCATCGACGACCTTGTCGCGCGGGGCATGCTCGAGCTCTCCGCCCAAGAGGCCCGAGGGAACTACGACCGGGCCGTCACGGCCGGCATCGTCTCCATCATGAGCAAGATGGGCATCTCCACCATGCAGGGCTACCATTCCGCGCAGATCTTCGAGATCGTCGGTCTAGCCGAGAGCCTCGTCGAGCGCTGCTTTGCCGGTACGGCAAGTCGCATCGGTGGCCTCGACCTGGCAGGTGCCCAGAAAGAGGCGGACCAGCGCTACCACGAGGCGCGCGCCCTTGCAGCAAGCGCGGCCCCGACGCAGCTGACGAGCTCGGGCATCACCAAGTGGCGTCCGGCCGGTGAGGAGCACCTCATCACTCCGCAGGCCATCTACCTGCTGCAACGCGCCTGCCGAGAGGGAGACTACAAGCTCTTCCGCAGCTTTGGCGAGGAGGTCCACCGTCCCGATAGGGCCGTCTCATTGCGCGACCTCCTCGAGCTGGTGCCCCTGCCCTCGGGACCAGTGCCACTCGACGAGGTGGAGCCCGTCTCGTCCATCGTGCGACGTTTCAACACCGGCGCCATGAGCTTTGGCTCCATCTCACAGGAAGCACACGAGTGCCTGGCCATCGCCATGAACCGTCTGGGCGGCCGCTCCAACACCGGCGAGGGTGGCGAGGACCCGGCCCGCGAGACGCCCCTGCCCAGCGGCGACCTCATGAATTCGGCCATCAAGCAGGTGGCATCGGGACGCTTCGGCGTGACGAGCCGCTACCTCTCGAGCGCCATCGAAATCCAGATCAAGATGGCGCAGGGTGCCAAGCCGGGAGAGGGCGGGCACCTGCCCGGGCGCAAGGTGTGGCCGTGGGTGGCCCGCATCCGGCACTCGACCCCCGGTGTGGGGCTCATCTCGCCGCCACCGCACCATGACATCTACTCCATCGAGGACCTGGCAGAGCTGATCTTCGACCTCAAGTGCGCCAACCCGCAGGCCCGCATCAGCGTGAAGCTCGTGAGCGAGGCGGGTGTGGGCACCATCGCTACCGGCGTGGCCAAGGGCGGGGCCGCAAAGATCCTGGTCTCGGGCTCGAACGGCGGCACCGGCGCGGCCCCGCGCGACTCCATATACCACGCCGGCCTCCCGCTGGAGCTGGGCCTGGCCGAGGCACAGCAGACGCTTTTGGCCAACGGCCTGCGCTCGCGGGTGGTCCTCGAGGCCGACGGCAAGCTCATGGACGGCCGCGATGTGGCCGTGTCGGCCCTGCTGGGGGCCGAGGAGTTCGGCTTTGCCACCATGCCGCTCGTTGCACTTGGCTGCCTCATGCAGCGCGACTGCCACCAGGACACCTGTCCGGTGGGCATCTGCACGCAGGACGAGCGCCTGAGATGCCGTTTTGCGGGCAAGCCCGAGCATGTGGTCAACTTCATGACCTTCGTCGCCGAGAGCCTGCGCGAGCAGATGGCCGCCCTCGGCTTCCGCACCGTGGACGAGATGGTGGGTCATCCCGAATGCCTGCGCCAGCGCATCATCGAAGGACATGACAAGGCCAATAGCTGCGACCTCTCCGCCCTGCTGTACCGGGCGACGCCCCAGCTGGCCGAGGCCATCCCCGGGGCGGACGGGGTGCGCTACCTTCCCGAGATGGCCGCCGACCTGCATCTGGAGCAGACGCTCGACGCCACGCTCTTCGTACCGCACACGGCGAGCGCCCGCGAGCACATGGTGCCAGTGCACTTCCACGCCGACATCGACAACGTCAACCGCTGCGTGGGCACCATGCTCGGCTCGACGGTGACCAAGGCGCACCCGGAGGGCCTGCCCGAAGGGGCCATTACCATCGACTGCGTGGGCTCGGGTGGCCAGAGCTTCGGAGCCTTCCTCCCCCGAGGCATCACGCTCAACATCGAGGGCGATGCCAACGACTACGTGGGCAAGGGCCTCTCCGGCGGCATCGTGTCGGTGCGGCCTCACGCGGCAGCCACCTACAAGTTCGACGAGAACGTGAGCATCGGCAACGTGGCCTTCTATGGGGCCACGGGTGGCAAGGGATTCGTCAACGGCCTCGCTGGCCAGCGCTTCGGCGTGCGCAACTCGGGGGCAACCCTGGTGGTGGAGGGCGTGGGCAACCACGGCTGCGAGTACATGACCGGCGGCATCGCCGTGATCCTCGGTGAGGTGGGGGCAAACTTCGCGGCGGGCATGAGCGGTGGCATCGCCTACGTGTATGACGAGCTCCGCACGCTCGACGGCCGCTGCAACAAGGACATGGTCGAGCTGCTGAGCCCCACCGAAACGGAGCTCGAGCAGGTGCGTACCCTCATCGAGGAGCACGTGGAGCGCACGGCAAGCCCGCGGGGGATCAAGCTGCTCTACCAGTTCGCCGAGGCCCGGAGGCACTTCGTGAAGGTGGTGCCCCACGAGTATCGCCTGGTCATGGAGCGTGCGGACAAGGAGCAAGCGAGCGGCGTGAGCCGCGAGGAGGCCATCGAGCTCGCCTTCGAGGCGCTGAGGAAGGAGGCCTAGGCCATGGGAAAGCCAGGAGCATATCTTGAGGTGGACCGGCGTGAGCACGCCATGCGCGACACACACGAGTCGATTGCGGACTTTGGCGAGCTCGCCCTCCCGCTCGCCTCCCAAGAGCAGCGCCTTCAGGCCAGCCGCTGCATGTACTGCGGGGTCGCCTTCTGTCAGGCGGGCATGAGCTTTGGTGACGCGCGTCCTTCGGGCTGCCCGCTGCACAACCTCATCCCCGAGTGGAATGACCTCGTGTACCGGGGTCTCTGGGACGAGGCGGCGGAACGTCTGGCACTCACCAACCCCTTCCCCGAGTTCACGGGCAGGGTGTGTCCCGCCCTCTGCGAGGCAGCCTGCAACCTGGGCCTGCATGACGGCCCCACGACCATCCGCGACAACGAGCGTGCCATCTCGGACTACGTTTGGAACCGCGGGGAGGGGCCACTGGCAATGGAGCCTGCGGGCGATGACGCACCGAGGGTGACCGTGGTGGGATCGGGCCCGGCGGGCCTCTCTTGTGCGTGGGAGCTGGCCCGCCGCGGCATGCGGGTGAGCGTGGTGGAGCGGGCGGGTCGCCCCGGTGGCCTGCTCATGTACGGCATCCCCAACATGAAGCTGCCCAAGGACGTGATTGAGCGCCGTGTTGAGCTCATGCGCTCCTGTGGTATCGAACTGCGCTGCGGTTGCGATGCGTCCGATACCACGGTGGCGGCGCAGCTGCTGGACGAGAGCGATGCCGTGGTTGTGGCCGTCGGCGCTCGGCAAGCCCGTCGTCTTTCCGTGCCCGGGGCGGATGCCGAGGGCGTCGTACTTGCAGTTGACTATTTGACTAGTGCCACCAATGCCCTGCTTGACGGTGGGGAGCCTGCGGTGAGCGCCACAGGGCTTGATGTGGTCGTAATCGGCGGTGGTGACACCGGTACCGACTGCGTTGCCACTGCCCTGCGCCAGGGGGCGTGCAGCGTGAGGCAGCTGGAGTTTCTGCCCGAGCCGCCGCGTAAGCGCCGCGACAACAATCTTTGGCCCGAGTGGCCTGCGATACGCAAGGACGACTACGGCCAGCTCGAGGCAGCGGCCGCCTTTGGACGAGATCCCCGTGAGTGGGGCGTCGACACGCTGGAGGTTCTCGTGGCCGACGGAGCGGTCACGGGACTGCGTGTTGCCTCGCTCGACTGGTCGAACGGAAGACCGGAGCGCATCGAGGGAAGCGAGAGGACGCTGCCCGCCCAGCTGATACTCATTGCCATGGGCTTTGTCGGCCCCGAAGCTGCGATCTTTGAGGCACTGGGCATAGAGCTGCCCACGCGTGGTGCAGCGCATTGGGCCGGCGGCCGCGTCTGGCTGGCGGGCGACTGCCGCAGCGGATCCTCACTGGTGGTGAATAGCATCGCCGATGGCCTTGCCTGCGCCGCAGAGGTCGCCGCCGCGCTCGGCTGCTAGGAGAGGCCGTTACCCTCGATGTCCCTATGGGAGGAGAGCCTATGCACTTCACCAAGATGCACGGTCTCGGAAATGACTACCTCTACGTGTACGGAATGGTGCCACCTGACATTAACGAACTCTCGCGGCGACTCTCCGACCGGCACTTTGGCGCGGGGTCAGATGGCATGGTTTACATCTGTCCTTCCGAGGTCGCAGACTTCATGATGCGCATCTTCAATGCTGACGGCAGCGAGGCGATGATGTGCGGCAACGGCATTCGTTGTGTGGGAAAGTACGTCTACGACCGTGGCCTCACGAACAAGACGACGCTATTCATAGAGACCCTCTCGGGGGTGAAGGAGCTGAAGTTGCAGGTGGCTGACGGGGTCGTCTCTGCCGCAACGGTCGACATGGGAGCGGCTGAGGTAGAGGATGACCTCATCGTCCGTACGGTCCTATTGGATGTTGCCTGCACGCCTGTCTCGGTGGGCAACCCCCACGCAGTTCTGTTCGTCGACGATGCGAAGACGGCTCCCGTGACGGAGCTGGGCTCTCTCATCGAGCACCACCCGCTCTTTCCGGGAGGTGTGAACGTCGAGTTCGTACAAGTCCTCTCCGACCACGAGCTGCGCATGCGCGTGTGGGAGCGGGGTAGTGGCATCACGATGGCCTGTGGTACGGGCGCCTGCGCCTCCGTTGCTGCTGCGGTGAGCAAAGGCCTCTGTCCGTTTGGCGAAGCCATCACGGTGCATCTCGACGGCGGAGACCTATGCATAACGGTTGACGAGGGCTTTTCGGTCACCATGACCGGCCCCGCCGAGACGGTCTACGAGGGAGAGGTACAGCTGTGATCACGCCCAACCGGCACTATGCCGAGCTCAAGGACTCCTACCTCTTCACGCACATCGCGGAGCGCGTCGAGGCATACCAGGCCGAGCATCCGGGAGCGCACCTCCTGCGCATGGGCATCGGCGACGTGACGCTGCCCCTCTGCGATGCGGTCATCGAGGCGCTACACCGTGCGGTCGACGACCAGGCAAGCAAGGAGCGCTTCCAGGGCTACCTTCCCGAATGCGGTGCCCCCTTCTTGCGCTCGGCAATCGCCGAGCACTACTGCAGTCGTGGTGTGAGCCTTGCCGAAGACGAGGTGTTCGTGTCGAGCGGGGCAAGCGACGAGCTGGGCGACATCCTTGACCTCTTCGATGCATCCAGCTCGGCTCTGGTAAGCGAGCCGGCTTACCCCGCCTACGTGGACGCCAACGTCATTGCGGGGAGGCGCATCGTGCACCTTCCCTCGAGCCGTGCGGACGGCTTCCTGCCCGAACCCTCAGACGAGGTGCGGGCGGACCTCATCTACCTCTGCTCACCCAACAACCCGACCGGTGCGGTCTTCAGCCGAGACCAGCTCCAGCGGTGGGTGGACTTCGCCAACGACCACGGGTCGGTGATTCTCTTCGATGCGGCCTACGAGGCCTTCATCGAGGATCCCGCGCTCCCCCACAGCATCATGGAGCTGCCGGGTGCCAGGACCTGCGCCATCGAGATCTGCTCGCTCTCCAAGACGGCTGGCTTCACGGGCACGCGCCTGGGCTACACCGTCATCCCCCGCGACCTCATGTGCGCAGGTATGAGCCTCAACGACATGTGGGTGCGCAATCGCACCACCAAGACCAACGGGGTCTCGTACGTCATCCAGCGCGGCGCAGAGGCGGTCTTCACGCCCGAGGGACAGCGGCAGGTGCAGGGGAACCTCGCGTACTACAAAGAGAACGCGCGTGTGCTCATGCGAGCCCTCGATCAGACGGGCACATGGTACTGCGGTGGACGCAACGCCCCCTATCTCTGGGTGCAGTGTCCGGGCGGCATGGGGAGCTGGGAGTTCTTTGACCTGCTGTTGAACGAGGCTCAGATTGTGGGTACCCCCGGCGCCGGCTTTGGCACCTGTGGCGAGGGCTACCTGCGCTTCTCGACCTTTGGCAACCGTGCGGACACCCAGGAAGCCGCGCGCAGGCTCCTCGCGCTTTTGGGCTGACGGCCAAGAATGCCCAGCAATCCTGCCCCAGGCGACTCGCTTGCCTGGGGCAGTCTTTTCTCTTCAAAGCTTCTACCTGCGGCGATGTTAGGCGAAAACTCCTCGAAACCTACCGTCAACACATTCGAGCGCTAACGAAAGCGATTGGAAGACAACGCTTAACCATACCAAGCCCTCTCCGCAACAAACGGCTTACGGCCAAGCAACTCCCTTTGGTGAACATGTCCTTCGTCCTTTGGAAGCGAGAAGACAAGGAGAAGGACATGAATCGCAGATCGTTTCTCAAGCTTGGGCTGGCTTGCCCCGCCCTGGTGTCCCTGATGTGCGGCTGTGGCGGCCAGACCGACACAGAGACAACGACCGAGGAGACGCCCGCCCTGCGTGTGGGCATGGAGTGCGCCTATGCACCGTTCAACTGGACGCAGGACGAGCCGACCACGCCCGATGGCAGCAAGGCTGTTCCCATCTATGGCAGCGATTATTATGCCTATGGCTACGACGTGGCTGTTGCCCAGATGCTGGCTGACGAGCTGGGCATGGGGCTGGAGATTCACAAGGTGGAGTGGTCCTCCATCGGCATCTCCATGGACTCGGGTGACTATGACTGCATCATCGCGGGTATGGGACGTACCGCCGAGCGTGAGATGGCCTACGCCTTCACCGACCCTTACTACTATCGCGACAACTGCATCGTGGTCAAGAAGGACGGGGCGTACGCCTCCGTCAAGGGGCTGTCCGACCTTGCTGGCACCGGGTGCAAGGTGACCACGCAGCTGGGTACCGGCTGGATTCCCCTGCTCGAGCAGGTCGAAGGTGCAGACACGGGCAGCAACTATGAGACCACGTCCGAGTGCTTCATGGCCGTGTCCAACGGCGTGGCGGACGTCTGCATCGTCGACGTGCCCACGGCCCAGTCTGCGTTGCTCACCAACGATGACCTTGCAATCATCACGTTGTCGGAAGGAGACACCTTCAGTGGCGATGAAGAGATGGTCAACGTCTGCATCGCCACGCGCAAGGACGACACCGAGCTGCGCGACAGCCTCCAAGAGGCGATGGATGCACTCGGCTGGGATGACAAGGATGCCATGGACGAGCTCATGGCCCGTGTCATCGACCAGCAACCGGCAGCCAACTAGCGATATCAGGACAGACCCACCGCAGCTCACCCGGAAAGCCAACGTGGCTTATCGAGTGAGCCTGGCAGAGGAGGGCACGTGTTGAATCTCTTTGAAATCACTGATCCCCAGAACTCCATCGAATGGATGCTGTTTCTGACCCGCAAGTACCTCGGCATGTTCATCGAGGGCACGGGGCTCACCCTCTACATAGCCACTATTGGCACGCTTCTCGGTTTTGTGCTGGGCTATGTCGTGGGCATCATCCAAGACCTTGGTAGCAGCACGGGAGACCCGCTGGTAAAGCGGGTGGCCATCCGCCTCGCCAAGCTCGTGGCAACCCTGTATGTCGAGGCGTTTCGCGACACGCCCATGATCGTGCAGGCCATGATCATCTATTACGGCGTCCGCCAAGCGGGCTTCGAGATGACGCCTGTGGTCGCGGGCATCGTGGTCACGGTGCTCAACACGGGTGCCTACATGGCCGAGACGGTACGCGGCGGCATCGGATCAATCGACGCGGGGCAGCGCGAGGGTGCGCTTTCCATGGGGATGTCCCCCATGAAGACGATGCTCTACGTGGTGCTTCCCCAGGCGTTCCAGAACGTCATGCCCGAGATGGCGAACACCTTCCTGACCAATCTCAAGATGACCTCGGTGCTCAACGTCATTGCGGTCCAGGAGCTGTTCATGGCCGCCAAGACCGTCGGCGGCAACTACTACAAGTACTTCGAGAGCTACCTGGTCATCGCCGTCATCTACTTTGTCCTGTGCTTCGCCTTCAACCAGGTGTTCCTGCTGGTCGAGCGGCACATGAGGGATACCGATGACTATGCGCTGGCCGTCGAATACCTAGAAGGCGACTAAGAGGAGACACCATGGACGAAGCCATCTTGAACATACAGGACCTAGGCAAGTCGTTCGGCGACCATGAGGTGCTTCGCAAGATAGACCTCGAGGTCCATGAGGGGGAGATCATCTGCATCGTGGGGTCATCCGGCTCGGGCAAGTCGACCCTGCTTCGGTGCATCAACCGCCTGGAGCACCAGACGACAGGCAAGGTGTTCTTCCACGGACATGAGGTTGGTGACGCGCAGCGTGACGTCAACGAGTATCGCGCCAAGGTGGGAATGGTGTTCCAGTCCTTCAACCTATTCAACAACCTGACGGTGCTCGAAAACTGCATGCTCTGCACCAGGAAGGTCCTGCACCTTTCCAAGGAGGAGGCATTTGGCAGAGCAATCGAGCATCTGAAGGAGGTGGGCATGGCCCCCTTCATCAACGCGAAGCCATCGCAGCTCTCCGGCGGACAAAAGCAGCGCGTGGCCATTGCCCGGTCGCTCTGCATGAATCCGGAGGTCCTGCTCTTTGACGAGCCGACCTCGGCCCTTGACCCCGAGATGGTCGGCGAGGTCCTGGGTGTCATGAAGCAGCTTGCGAGCACCGGGCTCACGATGGTGGTCGTGACGCATGAGATGGCGTTTGCACGTGACGTGTCGACACGCACCGTCTTCATGGACCGCGGCTACGTGGTCGAGGACGCGCCTCCCAGCGAGCTGTTCACCAACCCCAAGAGCCCGCGCACAAGAGAGTTCCTGAGCAGGTACCTGGCTGCGTGACCCAACAGATCGCCACGCGCAGCGCATCGAGAACGGACGGAGGTCGAAGACACCCATGAAGAGGTTTGTGGTCACCTTTGCCCGAGGGTTTGGCTCGGGAGGCAAGGAGATAGCCTCCCTTTTGGCCAAGGACCTGGGCATCCACTGTTACGAAAACCGCATCCTCACGCTCGCCAGCCAGATGAGCGGGCTTGACGAACGGCTCTTTCAGGAGGTCAACGAGAAGGTCAGGGAGCACGGAGGGTTCTCGAGCTTCATGCGAGGGCTTCCCCGGGCGAGGAGCTACATTGCGCGCACCGAGCGTTTCACCTCGGATGACGAGCTGTTTGGCTACCAATGCGAGATCATCCGCAACCTCGCGGATCAGGAGTCATGCGTGATTGTGGGAAAGTGCGCCGACTACGTGCTGCGCGACCGCGAGAACGTGGTGAGCGTCTACATCGAGGCGCCGCGGTCCTTCTGCGTACAGCGAACCATGGAGCACATGGGCGTGACGGAGAAGGTGGCGCACGCGACCATCAGCAGGACCGACCAGTACCGTGCTGACTACTACGCCTACTACACGCATGGCAACTACTGGACCAATCCCGTGAACTACGACATGACGCTCAACAGCGAGAAGGTGGGCATCCACGACTGCGTGCGCCTGATAGAGCAATACCTGCTGATCAAGGAGTTTGTGGATGCCGATGACATCCAGGCGGAGGCGTGACGAGAAAGGAGCGAGGCCATGAGACTCGCAGAGACGGGGTTGACTGCCCAAGACATCAAGAACAAGGTCAGCACCTACATGATTGAGACCTACGAGCGTTTCGACTTTTTGGCTGAGAGCGCCAAAGACCAGTACATATACAACGAGAACGGCGTGCCATACCTCGACTTCTATGCGGGAATCGCCGTAAACTCCGCGGGCAACTGCAACGAGCGAGTGGTCGAGGCCGTGGTCGAGCAGGCTCGCACGTTGATGCAGACCTTTAACTATCCCTACACCATCCCGCAGGCACTGCTGGCCGAGAAGGTCTGTCAGACCATCGGCATGGACAAGATCTTCTACCAGAACTCCGGCGCCGAGGCCAACGAGGCCATGATCAAGATGGCCCGCAAGTACGGCATCGAGACCTATGGCCCCAATCGCTACCACATCGTCACGGCCAAGATGGGGTTCCATGGTCGGACCTTTGGGGCCATGTCGGCGACAGGGCAGCCAGGCAACGGTTGTCAGGTGGGCTACGGACCGATGACCTACGGATTCTCGTATGCGCCCTACAATGACCTGCAGGCGTTCAAGGACGCCTGCACCGAGAACACCATTGCCATCATGGTGGAGCCGGTCCAAGGCGAGGGCGGCATCCATCCAGCCACGCAAGAGTTCATGGGCGGCCTGAGGGAGTTCTGTGACCAGAACGAGATGCTGCTGCTTATTGATGAGGTGCAGACCGGATGGTGCCGGACAGGTAAGGTCATGAGCTACATGCACTACGGCATCAAGCCCGATATCGTCTCGATGGCCAAGGCGCTGGGCGGAGGCATGCCCATAGGGGCCATCTGCGCGACGTCCGAGGTGGCCACGGCCTTCTCGGCAGGCTCACACGGGAGCACGTTTGGCGGGCATCCGGTCAGCTGCGCGGCGGCATTGGCACAGGTCGATGAGCTGCTCTCCCACGACCTAGCGGGCAATGCAAGGCGAGTGGGAAGCTACCTCATGAAGAGGTTAGCCATGCTGCCCCATGTGCGTGAGGTACGCGGTCAGGGCCTTATGATTGGCATCGAATTCGATGACGCCATCGATGCGGTCGAGCTCAAGCACGAGTGCGTGCGTCGTCACCTGTTGCTCACCGCAATCGGAAATGACGTCATACGGTTGGTTCCACCGCTCATCGTGACAACGGACGACTGCGATGTGGCGTGCGGGATTCTCAGGGCATCAATCGAGGCTCTTGCCGGGTAAGGCACATACTAGGAATCTGATGGCGCCGAGCCCGTCGACATTGGTCAGCGGGCCCGGCGCCCCTATGCTTCAGGGAAGAGTGGGTGGCTCCCCGCGAGAAAGTGCCCCTCTCGTAGCCGTTGGGGTATCTGTACGGGATAGCGACCCGTATAGCAGGCAGTACAGTACCCACCCGTAGGCACGCACTGCAGGAGCCCCGGCAGCGACAGAAAGGCGAGGGAGTCCGCACCGATGAACGAGCAGATCTCATCGGAAGAGTGTCGTGCGCTTATCAGCTGGTCCTGCGTGTCGGTGTCAATCCCGTAGAAGCAGGGCCAGCTGACCTCCGGGCACATGATGCGCACATGCACCTCGCGCGCACCGGCGTCGCGCTGCATGCGGACGAGCTGTCGCATCGTCGTCCCTCGCACGATGGAGTCGTCGACCATCACAACTCGCTTGCCACGGACGCTGTCATGCAGCGCGTTCAGCTTCATGCGAACGCCCAGCTCACGCATGCTTTGGGTCGGCTCGATGAAGGTGCGAGCCACATAGCGGTTCTTGATGAACCCCTCGCCATAGCGAATGCCCAGCTCGGCGGCGTAGCCCTCGGCTGGTGGCAAGCCCGAGTCGGGGACACCGATGACCAGGTCCGCATCGACGGGCGCTTCGCGAGCCAAGCGACGCCCCATCAAGAAGCGCATGCCATACATGGTGCTGCCACGCTCCATGGAATCGGGGCGCGAGAAGTAGACGTGCTCGAAGACACAGCGCGCCTCGGCAAGGGCTGGTGTTCCCTGCTCGCTCGACAGCCCCTCGTCGGAAATGCGCACGATCTCGCCGGGGCGCACCTCGCGCACAAAACGGGCACCGATGGCATCGAGCGCACAGGTCTCGCTGGAGACGACCCATAAGCCCCCATCAGGTTTTCCGAGGCTTCCAAGGACGAGGGGCCTGATGCCATGAGGGTCGCGGAAGGCGTAGAGAGCATCCTCACAGAGCAAGACGATCGCATACCCACCCTTGAGATGTGCCATCATATGCCGGATTCCCTCGCAAACGCTGTGGAGGTGCACGGCCTTCAGCCCTATGAGAGACACAGCCGTCTCGCTGTCGCTGTCGCTGCGAAACCGCACGCCCTGCCTCGAGAGCCTGTCGCGCACTTCATCTGCGTTGACGAGCGTGCCATTGTGCGCAAGGGCGATGACAGCGTCATCGAGGCTCGACAGGTGGGGTTGGGCGCATTGCCAGTCGCGTGCGCCAGAAGTGGCGTAGCGCACGTGCCCGATGGCCGCCTTGCCTTTGAGCGCCGCGATGTCACCTTGGGAGATGACCTGGTCAACGAGACCGAGGCCCTTTCTCATCAGGATGCTGCCCCCGTCGGCCGCGGCAATGCCCGCGGATTCCTGCCCCCGGTGCTGCAAGGCCTTGAGGCCGAAGTACACGAGACGTGTCGCATCCTGCCCAGGCGACCAGACGCCAAAGATCCCGCACTCCTCGCGCAGGCAATCGCAGTCTTCTCGCATGCTCCCTCCCAGAGCCCTCACGAATGCCGAATCCATGCTGCAGTGAGCCTGTTGCGAGACGATTGCGTCTTTGCGTCAGGGCAAAGACGGGCCCGCAACAATTGAGTGTCCATGCGATGACCTGCGTTTGTCCAGCTCGTAGCGGCTTTGGAACGGATTATGGGACAGGTTTTGCGGGGCAATAGACTTGTCTTTCGAGAGTTCTGGACTCATGTGAGGAGCACCAAGATGAACCTGCTTGTGTCCGAAGGAAGTCAGCCGCAGGCCTTGCTTGCGCTTGAGGATGGGACCTGCTTTTTCGGCCGCGCTTGCGGTGCCTTGGGCGAGGCCTTTGGCGAGGTTGTCTTCAACACCTCGATGGTGGGCTATCAGGAAATCGTGACCGACCCGAGCTACGCCGGGCAAATTGTGACGCTCACCTATCCGCAGGTGGGCAACTACGGCGTGAGTGAGGCGGCAATGCAATCGGGCGGCACTGCACTACGCGGCCTGGTGGTGCGCGACCTGTGCCACACACCGTCAAACTGGCAGTCTGTGGGCACCTTTCCCGACTTCTTGCGCGACCGCGGAGTGATTGCCATCGAGGGAGTGGACACCCGCGCCCTCACGCTGCGCATCCGCAGCGCCGGGGCCATGCGGGCAGCCATCTCCACGGTAGACCTCAGCCCCGAGAGCCTGGTAGCCCGCGTTGCCGCCAGCCCCGCCATCAGCGCACACAACTTTGTGGCCGACGTGTCGCCCCGCGAGGAACGCGTAGTACCCGCTACACCACAGGCACTTCGCTCGCGCGAAGAAGCGGGTCGTCAGGCTCTGCGCGTGGTAGCCTACGACTGCGGCGAGAAGCGCGGCATCGAGGAGGGGCTCGCAGACGTCGGTTGCGACGTGACGGTCGTTCCCTTTGACACGCCCGCCTCGCGCGTA
>CAMYZR010000012.1 GCA_947303905.1 uncultured Atopobiaceae bacterium | reverse complement strand
CCTTGCTCATCCGCGAGGCGTCGGGGTTGTCGCGCTCCAGATGGATGGCGTCGAACTCGCAGCGGGTGGTGCACAGGCCGCAGCCGATGCACTTGTTGGGGTCGACGATGGAGGCGCCGCACTTGAGGCAGCGCGCGCACTCTATGCGAATCTGCTCCTCCGTCAGCTCGTGGGTGGGGTCGTCCCAGTTGTGCAGGATGCTCGTCGTCTCGTCCGCGCTGGGCTTCTGGCGCGGGTCGTGGTTGTACGAGGAGGGGTTGAGCAGCAGGTCGCTCTTGTCCAGCTCGACGTAGTGACGCTGGTTGCGGCCGATGGTGAGCGACGAGCCCTTCTGCACGAAGCGGTGGATGGAGACGGCGGCCTCATGGCCTGCGGCGATGGCATCGATGACGAACTTGGGCCCGCTGTAGACGTCTCCGCCCACAAAGATGTCGGGCTCGGCGGTCTGATAGGTCTTCGCGTCTGCCTGTGCCGCGCCTCCACGGCCGAGCTCGACCGCGGTACCGTCAAGCAGGGCTCCCCACTCGATGGACTGGCCGATGGCCGTGACCACGTTGTCGCAGGCAAGGGTCATGGTGTCAGCATCGTCATAGATGGGGGAGAAGCGCCCGTCCTCGTCGTACACCTGCGTGCAGCGGCGGAAGGTCACGGCGCTCACGGCACCGCTGTCGTCGAGCTCGAAGCGGGCGGGGCCCCAACCATGGCGCAGCTCGATGCCGTCCTCGGCCGCCTCGGTGACCTCCTCGGGCAGCGCGGGCATCTCGTCGGGCTGCTCGAGGCAGCACATCACGACCTTGGATGCGCCGCAACGCGCCGAGACGCGCGCGGCGTCGATGGCCACGTTGCCTCCGCCGATGACGACCGTGGTTCCCTTCACCTCGTGTGCGGGGTCGACGGCCACCTCGTGCAGGAAGTCGACGGCGCTGACGATGCCCTCGCCGTCCTCGCCCTCGACGCCCACCGAACGGCCGCCCTGGCAGCCGATGGCAACGTAGAAGGCGGCAAAGCCCTGGTCGCGCAGCTCGGCGATGGTCACGTCCTTGCCGACCTCCACGCCGCAGCGGATGTCCACGCCCATCTGGCGCATGACGTCGATCTCTGCGGCAACCACGTCCTTCTGGAGCTTGTACGCGGGGATGCCGTAGGTGAGCATGCCGCCCGGCAGCTCGTCGCGCTCGAAGACGGTGGGACGATAGCCCATCTGGGCAAGGTAGTATGCGCAGGTGAGGCCTGCGGGGCCAGCACCGATGATCGCGACCTTCTCGGGGAGCAGCCCGCGTGTCGACGGCACCACGGGCTCGGGGACGTAGCGGGTCTCGGCGTCGAGGTCCTTCTGCGCGATGAAACGCTTGACCTCGTCGATGGCCACCGCGTTATCCACGGTCCCACGCGTGCATGCGGCCTCGCAGCGGCGGTTGCACACGCGTCCGCACACGGCGGGGAAGGGGTTCTCCTTCTTGATGAGCGCAAGGGCGTCGCGGTAGCGCCCCTGGGCGGCCATGCGCAGGTAGCCCTGCACCGAGACGTGGGCGGGGCAAGCCGTCTTGCAGGGGGCGGTGCCGGACTCGTGCGTCTCGATGCGGTTGTTGTTCTTGTAGTCGGGGTCCCAGTTCTCCTTGCCCCAGCTGGTCTCGTCGGGCAGGGGTTGGATGGGATAGCTCAGCGGACCGGACTCGCGGCAGAGCTTCTGGCCCAGCTTCACGGCGCCGGCGGGGCAGATCTCCACGCACTTGCCGCACGCGACGCACTTTTCTTTGTCCACTTTGCTCGTGTAGGCGCTTCGCGAAAGGTAAGGCGTGTTGAACAGCATGCTGGTTCTCAGCGCGTTGCAGATGCGCACGTTGCAGTTGCAGATATCGAAGATCTTGTCCTCGCCGTCGATGTTGGTGATCTGGTGCACGTAGCCGTTCTTCTCGGCGAGGATCAGCGTGTCGATGACCTCGTCGTAGGTGATGTAGTGGCCCTTGCCCGTCTCCACCAGGTAGGTGGCCATGTCGCCCACGCCGATGCACCAGTTCTGCGGGTCGCGACCGTCGTTGTCGCCACGCGAGCGCTCCGCGATGCCGCACGAGCACGACCCGGCGGCGTAGGTGTCGTACTTCTTGAGCCAGTGCGAGAGGTGCTCCACGTCGGCGCTCACACTCTGCGGGCGGATGGCATGCTCCACGGGGATGACGTGCATGCCGATGCCGCCACCACCCATGGGCACGAGCGGTGTGGCCTTCTTGAGGGGCAAAAACGACTCGCGCTCGAAGAAGGTGCCCAGCTCCGGGTGCTCCTCCACCTGCTTCTCGTTCATGACGGTGAACTCTGCGGAACCCGGCACGAACATGGGCAGTATATAGCGCTTGCGGTGGTCGGGATTCTTGCCGTCGCCTCGAGCAGGTCCTCGAAGAACACGGGTACGCGGCGCTTCATGTGGGAGGCGAGCTCAGCCTCCTCCTCGGTCATCACGCTGGCCAGGCCCCAGTAGTCGGGGTCGTCCTGCCCGAGCTTCACGAGCAGGCGATTGGTGACCTTCTGCGCTGTTGCGAGCACGCCGGGCTTGAGTGGCTCGGCGCTTGCGGGGCCGGGCTGGTCGGGGTCAGCAGGCTTGTAGTGCGTGACCTCCTCGTTCTCCAAAAAGTACTCCGGAGCAATCACGCGCAGCGGCTCCCCGTTGTGGGGATTGGTGTCGGTGGGTAGCACGTTGCGCGCGGCGATCTCCTCCTCGGTGAGACGGGCGCCCATCGTGGCCCGGCGCTCCTCCACGGTCGCACCGCCGTAGGGCTCCGTGATGGTGTTCTGGATCACGTGGCGCTCCACCGTTTCGCGCGTGCCCAGAGGCTCAGGCGACGAGCTCTCGGGAGTGTAGCCGTCGAGTACCTGTCGATGCGTGGTCGTATCCATGGTTGTTCCTCACCTGCGGGTGACTCCCCAGTCTTCCGCGACGCTCGTCTATGCCTTCCAGGCCCTTGCATTGGCCAGCAGCCAGTCGTACCAGGCGTCCATGCCCTCGCCTGTCTTTGCGCATATGGGAATGACCTGAGATTTGGGGTTGCGCATATGCACGTTCTCCTCGAAGCGCGCTAGGTCGAAGTCAAAGTAGGGCAGCACGTCGATCTTGTTGACCAGCACCACATCGGTGACCTGGAACATGAGGGGGTACTTGAGAGGCTTGTCGTCGCCCTCGGGCACCGAGAGGATCATGGCGTTTACGGATGCGCCCGTGTCGAACTCCGCCGGGCACACGAGGTTGCCCACGTTCTCCAAGAACACGAGGTCAGGGTTGGGGTCTGCACCATCTGCCTGCAGGGATGCGCGCAGCTCCTCAAGGCCCAGACGAGTCATGCCGGCATCCAGGTGGCACATGCCCCCGGTGTGCAGCTGTATGGCGGGCACGCCTGTTCCCAGGATGGTGCGGGTGTCCACGTCCGAGTCGATGTCGGCCTCCATGACGGTGATGCTCAGCTTGTCGTGCAGCGCCTCGAGGGTGCGCACCAAGGTCGTCGTCTTGCCCGCGCCAGGCGAGCTCATGAGGTTGACGAGAAACGTCCCACGCGTGCGCAGTTCCTGACGCATCTGGTCGGCTGCGGCATCGTTGGCGTCCAACACGCCGCGCTTGACCTCGATGACCCTTATGGTATCCATGGCTCTCCTTCGTCGATGCATATATGCATCATAGCTTTAACGAATAGGGGAGGGCGACCCTACAGCGATGAAGCCAGGGTGAGAGGGGGCGGTGACACTCCGAAAGTGGCACTGCCCCTGGTGGCTCATGCTCGTGCGTCTGGCGCGTTCTCGCCACCGTATGAGGCTAGTGAAGATGACCTTGTCACGCGGAATGCACCCCCCGAGCCTGGTTGCAGCCTTGTCGCACGACTCGGAAGAAGTCACGAGATCGCTGGTTTTTAGCCGCATGTCGGCGAACGGCATGACAGACGCCAGCTCTCGGTTTTCCTGTCGCTTACCAGTCCCTTTGTGTAGAGTACGGCTAGAGGAGCCCCTTCATCGTCTGGAGGAATGCCATGGACTTCGACAACAACGACAAGCGCATCGCGCACTGGCGACTCAGGCTCTGCCGCACGCTGGACGACCTTCCGGAGCGCCCCCTTCCTGAGGGATATCGCTTCGTCCACTACGAGCCGGGAGACCGCGACACGTGGATCAAGATCGAGCAGAGCGCGAAGGAGTTTGACAGCTACGAGCAGGGCGTGGCAGCGTGGGCGCGCTACTACGAGGGTCACGAGGGTGAGCTCCCGGAGCGGATGATCTTCGTCGAGGATGACTCGGGAGACAAGGTCGCCACCGCCACGGCGTACTACGACACCTTCGGACGGGACGACTCGGGGTCTGCATGGCTGCACTGGGTCTCCGTCCGCCAGGACCACCAGGGCTGCGGGCTCGCGAAGCCGCTGGTCTGTGAGGTGTTCCGCATCATGCGCGAGCTCGGGTACACCAAGGTCATCATCCCAACGCCGACCAACACGTGGCTCGCAGCTAAGGTGTACCTCGACCTCGGATGCCATCCCACACCAGAGAACGCCGTGGAAAGCGAGACAGGCTGGCGCATCGTTCGGACGTTGACCAACCATCCCGCGCTCGCGTCCTTCGAGCCCGTCGGGCCAGACGTGATTCTCGCGGACGCCTCGGGAGCCTAGAGCGCGTGCCAGAGGGGTGCGCCATTGCGGCGCTTATCAGGAAAGGAGCGGCGTAGTGGAAATCCTGCCCGCAGTCGCTCTCCAAGGCGCTCTGATCGGGATCCTGATTGTCGGGACGGAGAGACTGCCCAAGGGCAAATGGAACGACAGGCCTCTGTCCTTCGCGCAGGCGAAGGCCTTGCAGGGGTTCCTCGCCCTGTGCGTCGTCTTCCACCACTGCGCGCAGAAGGTCTTCTTCGATAGCTGGCGGTCAGGCTTCAGTCCCACCGGCCTGGAAGTCATGGCGCTCATCGGTTACGTGTTCGTGGGCTATTTCTTCTTTTGCTCCGGATACGGGCTCTACCAGAGCTGCCAGAAAAAGCAGGGCTACCTAGATGGGTTCCCGAGGCGCCGGGTTCTGCCGATGCTTCTCATCTACCTCTTGTGCAACACGATCTACCTGGCGGGTCGGCTGGCCATGGGGGAGACCTTTGGCGCCTCGCGGCTGGCCTGCCTTCTGTGCGGGCTTGAGCTCGCCAACCCCAACTCGTGGTTCGTGGTGACGCTTCCCCTCATGTACCTGCTCTTCTATGTCTCCAGGAGGGGTTGCTCTGATGAGGCTCTGGTCACAAGGCGGCTGTTTTTGGGAACGGGGGCCTACATCCTGGCGGGCGTCGCAGCGACGATGGCCTTCCCGCGCGGTGGTCGTTACGGAGTCTTCCTCGGCAGGTGGTGGTACAACACGGTCATCCTCTTTCCGCTGGGATACATGTTTGGCCGCAGGGAGCCGGAGGCCTGGGCGTGGATGAGGGGGAGCTACCGCAGGCAGGTGGCCTGCTCCGTTGCGCTCTTCATCCTGAGCTTCCTGCTTTCGTTCGTTTTCGAGATGGTCTATTACGTGGCTCCCATCGCCATTGCTCTCGAGAGCCTGTCGACCGTCAGCTTCACATGGAGCCTGCTTCTGTTCTCATTGCGCGGGAGGGTGACCAGCCGGCTGCTGGGATTCTACGGTGGCCTGACGTTGGAGCTCTACCTGATGCACGGCTTCTTCGTCAACCTCTTCTACCAGCCGTTCTACAACAAGGGCGAAGGAATAATCATCATCAGCAACCCACTGGTATACATACCTCTGGTTCTGGCGTGCGGAACGCTGTTTGCCCTGCCGTTCAAGCTGGTGACGGGGAGGCTGTTGGGACGGAATGCGCCTCGCAGCTGATATGAGGCGTTGGGGGCCACCCCTCCTGTCTCGCCACAAAACAGAAGGGTGGCCCCAACGTCTCAGTTGCTGTGGTCAGGGCAGGATCTCCGTCGGGTGCGCGTAGGGTACGAAGATCATGCTGTCATAGGGGCTCGACGGCTCCCGTTTGACCCGGTACGCCTGTGGCAGCACGTACATGAGCGGGCTGAATCCCTCGCCGACGCGACCCATCATGATGGGCCCATCGATCTGCTGCCGCAGCGAAGACCCACCGGGGACGCGCGAGAAGTCGAGCCAGCAGCGCTCGTATCCGCAGCTGGCCGCGGCATGGGCCAAGGGATCGTACGAGTAGAACGTGTGCGTCATGCGCTGCCCATTGCCTTTAGGCAGGTTGACCTCGGACCTGAAGAAATCGGTGCCGATGGCATAGTAGGCATCCCCGAACTCGTCGGCGAGGAGTGCGCCCATGACCTTGTCGTCGGCTCCGTAGCTGCCATTCTGCTCGATGTGGCCGTTGTGGCCGGAAATGAGGACGCACTGATTGCCGCGCCGCTCTTCCTGGTCGAGAATCCACAGCACGTTCTGTGCCATGAAGCGGTCCCTAATCCCATAGGCGTCGGGGGAATCGCTTGCCCTTCCCAGCTCATCGTTCCACAGAAGACAGTTGACCAACTGAAGCGCAAGGGCCGCATCTTGCTCGCCGGGCATCGCCTCGAGCTGCTGACGAACCGTCTCGTACGTCGCCACCACGAGGTCTCGGTCGAGGTCGTCGGCGAGCTTTTCGCGCAGGTAGGCAAGGCTCTCAAGGCCTGCGGTATCCAGGTCGCCCGCTCGCAACTCCTCGAGGAGGAGCTGATGGCTGTGCTCGTAGTTCTGCAGGTCAAAGCCGTAGAAACGCAGGTCTTCTCCTGGGGCGGCGGTCTCGTTGTAGGTGCGCATCCACGATATGAGCCCTGTCATCTGGTCGGTTCGGTAGATGGTGAAGTCGAGGCTCGCCACTGCCTCCTCGAGCGTTCCCCCGTCCCCGTGGATGTAGCGGTTGACCAGCTCGCAGCCACCGAAGTCAGCCTCAAGCGCGAAGGCGCGCACCCCGTGCCGCTCCACCAGGACCTGGAGCACATCGAGCTTGAGCTCCTGAAACTCCCGATTGCCGTGCGTTGCCTCACCGAGGGCAACGATTCTCGTGTCTTCGGGAATCGTGATCTCGGATATCGGCTGCGCATAGTGCGAGAACTCGTCCACGTCAGCGGACGGTCCCGTCCCGAAGCCGCCGAACCGTGACCAGATACCGGCTCCCGTGATGCAGGCCGCGACGATTCCAAGCATAAGGGCGAGACGCCTGCGCCTATGACCTGTGCGCTTACTCACCGTCATCATCTCCCTCGGATCCGAAGAGGCCGAACGCCACGCCCATGCAGACGCCCAGACATACGCCTATCCCAACATTGTGCAGCGAGATGCCGAATGCGATACTCATCAGAACGGTCGTCCAGATGGCAAGAACCCACCGCTCACGCCTCTCCATGGCAACGTCCCTCCTTAACCCATCGCGCCGTTAACGATGGAGACGTAGGCCTCTTCCGGAATCATGGGCGAGCAGATCTCGGCAAGTACCCCTGGCTCGATTGTGCCATTCTCCGCATACTGGTGTCCCGCACGCCTGACCAGCGCAAGTCGGGGTTCGGTCACGGGAGCTGCCTCCGGTGCATTGAACATGGGGCTCTCCGGTACGGTGATGACCGTGCGGTTGGCGGGGAACATCAGCTTGAACTGCGCGATCGCGGGCTCGAAGTTGTGGGTGCTGTTGGGAAAGCCGCATCCGCAGATCATGAGGTAGCGCAGCTGGGAGAAGTCCGCTTGGCCGACATGCTCGTAGCGCTCGCCCACGCGCTGCATAGCCATGCTGGAGAGGGGCAGCGTGCGGTCCATGAGCGCCTTGAGCGGTGCAGGCATGCCGTAGCAGTACAAGGGGAAGCTCAGGACGAGCAGGTCGCTTGTCAGGATCTCCTCAAGCAGCTCCCTCATGTCGTCATCATGGATGCAGGTGCCGCCATTGCGCATGCAGGCAAAGCATCCCGTGCAATACTCGATGTGGCTGTCGATAACGTGAATCGTGTGCACCTCGTGGTCCGCGACGTCGAGCATTCCATCTAGAAACGCGCGGGTGATGTGCATGGTGTCGCTCGCGTCCCTCTTGGGGCTACCATTCAAAACGAGAACCTTCATGAGTCTGCTCCTTTTGGGTATGGCTCGTCATTTCCTACCGGCTGATGCCCCTGCCGTCTTCGCTGGTTTCCCTTTTGTGGCAGATGCCCGCGATGGATGAGAAGCAGGTGGCAGACGCAAAGAGAATCACGCCTGGCAGTATGCTGCCGTCAGCGATCTGGAATGTCGCCGCAACAAAGAGAAGCAGCGCTGCCAGAGCTGCTATCCGGGACTTCCGGCTGGTTTTGATCTTCTCGACCATGGTTTCCTCCTTCTTGGGTGTGAGCACACCGGGTCTGTAGGCGCCTCGTCCTTCTGTATGGAAAAGACGCAGTGTCGACCTTTGGGCCGGCACTGCGTCTTAAGCGTCTCGCACGGATCTGATAAGCATTCTGTTTTATTGTCGGTCAGCGGGTTATGCCCCTGCCGCCCTGGTGAGTGTCCCCTTCCTAAAGCTGACGATGAGCTCGCACTTGCATTTGGGACAGAAGAGCGGGAACTCGATCAGGACGGTGCTGGGGAGCACCTTCGTGCGGGTCTTCTGCCCACAGCGCGGGCACCTGATGAACTCGCCTTGCGTGTCAGCGGGCATCGATGCCTCCACCATTCGTAAGGCTCCTAAAGATCTGGTCTCGGTCGAAGTCGCCTCGGTGCAATCCCGGGATCTCCTTGTATGCCTTGCAGACCGAGAGACTGACCTCCGTCAGGATCCTGCTCATCTGCTCGTCTGTGTAGGGGCAGTCGTCAGTCACGATGAGCGTTGCGAAGCTGAACACAACCAGCCACAGGTCACGGAAATAGCAGTCTGCCTGGTTTGCGTCCATCTGGTAGATGCGCATGAGCGACTCGCGCACAAGGTCCTGGGAGAACGTGAGGGCCTCCATGGCGCCACCGCCCGTGCCGTCAGGCTTCTCGAGGAAGAGCAGCTTGTAGAGTTCGGGCTCCTCCCTCGCAAAGCGGATGTAGCTTTGGCCGACGCCCAAGAAGGGGATGGGTCCCGCCAGCCCTTGCTCAACGTAGGAGCGGTACAGCTCCTTTGCCGCCTCGTGCACCTCGTGCCTGAGAGCATCCATCGAGTCGAAGTATGTGAACATCGGGCGCGTTGACGCCCCAAGCTTTGTGGCAAGCGCCCTGGCGGTGAGCGACCCGATGCCGCCCTCGCGCGTTACCTGCAGGGCCGCCTCGACGATCTCTTCCTTGGTGAACTTTACGCTGGGAGGCATGATCGGTGTCCTTTCTCGTGCCTTCGCAATATAAGATAACATATGTTGCGTAACAGTTGTTGTCTTTATTAGGAGAATCCTCGCATGCTTCATAATCGGAGAGAGGGGATGCTAAGACAACAGAAGTGGCGACCGACTATGGCCTCGTCCTCGACGATCTCACCCGTCGTCATCGCCGTACAGCCCTGCGGGGGTTATCGGGATCATCTGGGCGCTCGTTCTACGAGCGCGGGCGAACGTTCGCGTGGGACGAAAAGGTCACAAGGCGCAGGCGAGCTTTGGAGGCACGCTGGTGAAGACGTCTGATGCCGGGCCTCGCTCGACAATCTGATCCACCGTCATCCACCCCTGTTCGCGAGCGGACCACCACATGCCGCACTCAGACGTCGGCGCGGGGATGGTGTCGTGTCTGAGAGGCCACGCCTCGGACACCTCCCACCGCCTGATGGACGTGCATTCGCGAAACAGGTACCTGGCCTTCACGACGGGAGGCATCGCCGACACCGTGAGGTCGAGGTCCTCGAGCGACTCGCAGTGGTCGAAGGCGGACCACAGGCTCTTCACCCGCGAGAGGTCGAGCCCGCGCAGGCTGGCACGCCGGAGTGCGTGACAGTTGTGGAAGAGGTGCGCCATGGTCTGGACCTGCGACGTGTCTAGGCATGACAGGTCCGCCTCCTCGAGGCTCCTGCAGCCAAAGAACATCTGGCGCATGTCCTCCACGGCAGAGGTGTCCAGAGGGGAGAGGTCGATTCCGCGCAGCGACGCGCAGCCCTTGAACAGGCAGGCGAGGCTCCTCTCGCCCGACGTGTCGAAGCCCGCGAGGTCGAGGTGCCTGAGCTCCGCGTACCCCTTGAGCAGGCCGACGATGTCCCCCCTGTGCCATTGGTCTGCAAGGTCTTCGTACGACATGCTCGGATGCTTGAGGCTGAGGATGGTCCGAGCCAAGGTGCCGGTCGACCAGGGCGGCTCCGTCTCGCTCCAGCTGCCACTTGCACGTCTGCGGCCCTCGATCGCCACGATGCTGGGACAGCAGTCCCTGATTGCCTGTGCGGATTCCTCGAAGGTGCGGCGCCGTGACACGGATTGTTGAAAGACCTCGGGCATGCTCACGTACTTGAGCGACGTGCACCCTTCGAAGGCGTCGTCTTCGAGCTCAGCTAGCCCATCGGGAAGCATGACGAGCGTGAGGGACGTACAGTCCGCGAAGGCTCGCTTGCCCACCGTGATCCACCAGCCTGAGTCGTATTCCAGCTTCTCGAGCGACGTACAGCCCGCGAACGCCTCGTCGCCGATTCTCGTGAGCTCGTAGCATCCCGCGTCCTCGAGCGCCTGGTCCACATCCCTGAGCGAGCGGCAGCCCTTGAACGCGCGGTCCCCAATCTCGTCCAGCGCGTCATGGAAGGTCACGGACTCGAGGGATGTACAGTCCATGAACGCCTCCGGCATGATCCAGAAGACGTCGGCATCCATCTGGACTTTCCGCACATGGACGTTGCCCCTAAAGGCACCATCGCCAATCGCCCTGACGCCCGCGGGGACGGTGACGACCTCATCGCTGCCATGGCAGGCAACGAGCACATTGTCTTCTATCGTGAATGGCATGGCGCCTCCCCCATACGTCGGTCCGGCCTTGTCTGCATCCCGCCCGGTCCTAACCGGTCCATTTGACAAGGCGCACGTCATCCGAGTCGACGTCGGGCAGTATCTTCCTGAAAACGGAGCGAGGAGTGTCCACGTACGGGCCGTAGAAGTCCGCATAGCGCTCGTACTCGCGGTACATCAAGAAACGTAGGCACGGGCCCTGGTCGCCTATCGAGAAGTCGAACTGTCCCTCGTCGGTCCCGAAGTACTCCGCATACTCCTCCATGAGCTCGTCGAGGTCGAGGGTGCAGTCGGGGTCGTAGGCGTCGCCCACTGCTCCGGTTGGCGTCTCGCCGCGATTGCTGACGATGCCCGCTCGCTCGAGGGGCAGGCACCACTCCCGCACCGTCAACATCCACATATGCGCCCTCCTCGCCGCTCGCCGTGCCTTGCCCGCATTGGCCACGCTAGGCTTCACTCTACCTTATGCGTCATTGCCGAGTGAGGGAGCGGTGTGCGCTGCCGCAATCCTCCAACTCGATTTTGGTTCTGCGCGGCTAGCCCCTTTCGTGGCGGTTTTCGGTACTCTTGCATATGAGTGGATTCGGAGAGGGGAGTGGCGTGGCAAAGCAGAAACCCATGGGGATGCGCATCGGCGAGAGCGTCTTTTGTGCGGGCTATCTCTTGTTTGCCCTCGTTGCGGGTATGCGCTTTCTGTCGGCCAGCAAAGGGGCACAGCCGGGCTTTGCTTTGACCTGCGCGATCATGACGTTGCTTCTTGGCGCGGGCGACGCGTTTCACCTTGTGCCACGCATCGCAACCAACATCAAGGGAGAGACCGACGACACCGCCGCGCTCGATCGGCGCGCCTTCTGGCTCGGCCTGGGCAACCTCGTCTCGTCGATTACCATGACCGTTTTCTACCTCTGTCTGTATGAGGCCATGGCGTTGCTGCAGGGAGGACCTGGGTCGACACCTGCGGGGCTGGGCGTGGTGCGTACGCTCCTCCTCGTCTTGGCCGTCGTACGCATCGCCCTCTGTCTCTTCCCTCAAAACCGCTGGTCCACCGGTGGGGACGCGGCATGGGGCATTCGGAGAAACGTGCCTTTTGTTGCCATGGGCATCATCACCGTCTTTTATCTGGGCGTTTGGTATCAGGAGTGGACCATGGCCATCCTGGTTGCCCTGAGTTTTGCCTGCTATATGGGCGTGGTGCTCTATGCACGCGAGCGACCCATGATGGGCATGCTGATGATTCCCAAGACCATCTGCTACATCGTGCTCATCGCGGGGTTGCTCGGCAGGCTATAGGGCCCGACGGTGTCGGCGCCCACCGCTGGACGGGCACCCATCCAGGATGGCCATGTTTTCGATTGTGATGGAGGCATTGACTCCTCCGCCGGCGCCCGTGCCTACAGCTCGAGCCTCAGTATGGCCTCGTCCTCGTCGAACTCGCCGGTCTCCCTGAAGCCGAGCTTGTGGTACACGTGCAAGCCGAGCTCGTTCTCGGGCTCGGTGGACAGGTACAGCACGCGTGCGCCTTGGTCTTTGAAGTACCGGATGATCCACGCCAGCGCCGCCTGGCCATAGCCCTTGCACTGCTCGTGCTGGTCGATCATGAAGCGCCAGAGATAGTACCTGTCCTGTTCGCTGTACTGCTCGTCGGGATCATCCGGATCGTCCGGGTATTCGTCCTCCGGGGCGAAGATGAACATGGCGAAGCCGACGAGCCTGTCACCGGCGTAGATGCCGCAGGGGTGCACGACGCCGGGGTGCTCGCTGTTGCTTTCTTCTGCCTGCTCCAGCGAGTAGTCGTTGGGCGCGACGAACGGTTGGTCCTCGCGTACGGAAAGCGCGATCACCGCGTCCCTGTTCTCGTCGTCGACCGGTCTCAGCGTCACTTCCATTTTCGTCGCCTCTCATTTGTCGTTCGACAGGATGTGGGTTTCGGGAGGGGCTTGAGCCGCTCGGAACCGACAAATGATTATAGATGGCTAATCCGAGGTCAGAACATCCGGATGGGAGGCTCGCGCACGTCGGCTGAGCGTGCCCATCGTGGCGACAGCCCTCGGGCCTGGCCTTAGATAAGGCTGTCTTCCCGGAGGAGGTGGCAACCAACGCAGCCCCTGGGTACAGGCGCTCGGCACTATCCCCTACAATGGTCTAAGTGAACTCCCTCGATGCTTCGTGGCGGGAAGCCTCTATGTCAGGAGATCGTTCGATAGGAGTAAGGCGAGATGTCCTCTAAAGGCAGGGCTTCAAAGAGGTACCTGGCATTCCTCGTGCTTGCGTCCCTGGTACTTGCGTGCCTCCTGCTTCCGCGTGCTGCGGAGGCAGGCGAAGTGACCATCTGGAGCCAGGACGTCAGCCCCTTTGGCGAGGGCGTCAACTACTCTTCGATTCTCTACGACAACATGAACGGGCTGCCGACGTCGGAAGCCAACGACATCGTCGAGACCGAGGAGGGCTTCATCTGGATTGGCAGCTACGGCGGCCTGACCAGGTACGATGGAAACACCTTCGAGCGCATGAACTCCACCACGGGCATCGGTAACGTCGCCTGCCTGTATGCAGACACGCAAAACAGGCTTTGGATCGGCACCAACGACAGCGGGCTTGCCATGCTCGACCACGGGCAGCGCCATACCTGGGGCATCGCGGACGGGCTTGGCTCGACAAAGATCACCGACATAGAGGAGGGCGACGACGGCACCATCTATGTGGGCACCACGTCCGGCATCGCAATGATCGCCCCAGACCTTACCCTGAGCACGTCACCTGACAACCGGGTCTCCATGTCCTTTATCGACTCCATCTCCCGGGGACGGCACGGGCTCGTCTATTGCCTCACCAACGAGGATGACTACTTCACCCTGAGGAAGGGCGTGCTGGTGGAGTACGTCGACCATACCAAGACCAGCATCGAAGGGATTACCTACATCTACTCGGACCCCTCAGAGGACGGGATGGTCTACATTGGCACGGAGGGCAGCGAGCTGCATTACGGCAATCCCAAGCGCGACCTCGAGGGCGTGGTCACCTACGACGTTTCCCCGCTCGTCAACGTCAGTTACATCTCGAAGGTCGGAGACCGCGTCTGGATCTGCGCACGCAACGGCATCGGCGTGATCGATGCAGGTGATTTCTATTGCTACGAGGGCCTGGCTCTTGACAGC
>CAMYZR010000011.1 GCA_947303905.1 uncultured Atopobiaceae bacterium | reverse complement strand
GTGCACTGGTCGTTGAAGGCGTTCTCGCTCATCTCGTCGAGGGTGTCGAGGAAGTACTGCTCGTCCACACCGTACTCGGCGATGGTCTTCTTGACGCCCACATGCTCCTTGAGCTCCTCGATGCCGGCGATGAAGTTCTCGAAGACCTCGTCGTCATTGGCGCCGGTGAAGCCGCAGGCACGGCCGAACTCGGCATAGCGGGCCTTGGCATGCGGATACTGGTACTGGCTGAAGCTGCCCATCTTGGTCGGACGCTCGGCGGCGTTGTAGCGCATGACGCGGGTGAGGATGACCGCGTTGGCCCAGCCGTGCGGGATGTGGTGGTAGGCACCCAGCTTGTGCGCCATGGAATGGTTGACACCCAGGAAGGCGTTGGCGAAGGCCATGCCAGCGAGGCAGGAGGCGTTGGCCATGTGGTCGCGGGCCTCGAAGTCGTTGGGGTCGTCGTAGCAGCGGGCCAGGTACTTGAAGACCAGCGAGCCGGCGCGCAGGGCCAGCGGGTCGGTGTAGTCGGACGCCATGATGGAGACGTAGGCCTCCAGGGCGTGGGTCAGGACGTCGACGCCGGAGGCGGAGGTCAGGCCCTTGGGCTGGGTCATCATGTTGTTGGTGTCGATGATGGCCATGTTGGGCAGCAGCTGGTAGTCAGCGAGCGGCCACTTGATGCCAGTCTCGGCGTCGGTGATGATGGCGAACGGCGTGCACTCGGAGCCCGTGCCGGAGCTGGTGGGGATGGCTACGAAGTAGCACTTGTTGCCCAGCGTCGGGTAGGTGTAGATGCGCTTGCGGATGTCCATGAAGTTCATGGCCATGTCCTCGAACTTGGCCTCGGGATGCTCGTACATGAGCCACATGATCTTGGCCGCGTCCATTGCCGAGCCGCCGCCGACCGCGATGATGGTGTCCGGCTCGAAGGCCTTGATCTGCTGAACGCCTTCCTGGGCGCACTGCAGCGTGGGATCGGGAGCGACGTTGTAGAAGCAGGCGTGGACGATGCCCATCTCGTCGAGCTTGGTCTCGATCTGCTTGGTGAAGCCACTCTTGTACAGGAAGGTGTCGGTCACGATGAAGGCGCGCTTCTTGCCCATGACCGTGCCGAGCTCGTCGAGAGCCACCGGCATGCAGTCCTTCTTGAAGTAGACCTTCTCGGGCACGCGATACCACAGCATGTTCTCACGCCTCTCCGCAACCGTCTTGATGTTGATGAGGTGCTTGACGCCCACGTTCTCGGAGACGGAGTTGCCGCCCCAGGAGCCGCAGCCCAGCGTGAGGGAGGGCGCCAGATGGAAGTTGTAGAGGTCGCCGATGCCGCCCTGGCTGGAGGGGGTGTTGACGAGGATACGGCAGGTCTTCATGGCTGCCGCATGCTTGGCCATCTTCTCCTTCTCGGCCGTGTTGATGTAGAGCGAGCTGGTGTGGCCATAGCCACCGTCAGCCACGAGGCGCTCGGCCTTGGCGATGGCCTCGTCGAAGGTCGCGGCATGGTACATGCCAAGCACCGGGGAGAGCTTCTCGTGCGCGAACTCCTCGGAGATGTCGACGCTCTCGACCTCGCCGATGAGGATCTTGGTGCTGGCAGGCACCTCGACACCGGCCATCTCTGCGATGGTCGCAGCGCGTTGGCCGACGATGCGGGCGTTGAGGCGACCGTTGATGATGATGGTCTTGCGGACCTTGTCGAGCTCGTCGCCCTTGAGGAAGTAGCAGCCACGGCGCTCGAACTCGGCACGAGCCTCGTCATAGACGTCGTCGAGCACGGTCACGCTCTGCTCGGAGGCGCAGATCATGCCGTTGTCGAAGGTCTTGGAGTGGATGATGGAGTTGACAGCCATGCGCACGTCGGCGGTGCTGTCGATGATGGCCGGGGTGTTGCCGGCGCCAACGCCCAGGGCGGGCGTGCCGGAGCTGTAGGCGGCCTTGACCATGCCCGGGCCGCCAGTGGCCAGGATGATGTCGGACTCGGCCATGAGGGTCTGGGTGTTCTCGAGCGAGAGCGCCTCGATCCAGCCGATGAGGTGCTCGGGGGCACCGGCGGCCACGGCGGCGTCGTTGACGATGCGGGCAGCCTCGGCCGTGCAGCCCTTGGCGCGCGGGTGCGGCGAGATCATGATGGCGTTGCGGGTCTTGAGCGCGATGAGGCACTTGAAGATGGCGGTGGAGGTGGGGTTGGTCGTAGGAATGACGGCACCGATTACGCCGATGGGCTCGGCGATCTTCTTGATGCCAGCCACGGCATCCTCTTCGATGACACCGCAGGTCTTGGTGTTCTTGTAGGCGTTGTAGATGTACTCGGAGGCGTAGTGGTTCTTGGTGACCTTGTCCTCCACACAGCCCATACCCGTCTCCTCGACGGCCATCTTGGCCAGCGGGATACGCGCCTTGTTGGCGGCCATGGCCGCCTCGAAGAAGATCTTGTCAACCTGCTCCTGCGTAAAGGTTGCATAGACCTTCTGGGCCTCGCGCATGAGGGCGAGCTTCTCCGGCAGCTCCTCGTTGCTCCGTACGACGAGGGCCGCGCCATCATTAAAGACGGCAGCGCTGGTCTCTTCAGACATCAGCATTCCTCCTTCGGTCGAACTTCCTAGGCGTACACTAACGATAATCTACGCCAACTAGCTGGTACTTTTAATGCGCTCGTTTTCCTGTGGATGGAAACATGCGGTGCATAGCATAGCCGACAGTAACTGGTTTACAGAAGCGTCACGCCACGGTCCTCGCAGGCGCGGGAGAACTCGCTGGAGACACCGCCGTCCGACACCACGACGTCGACATCACGCAGGTCGCAAATCTTAAAGGTCGAGGATCGGTCCTCCTTGCTGGAGTCCATGAGCACGATGCACTCGTGCGAGCGTTCGACGAGCGTCTGCTTGAAGACCGCCTCGTCATCCGATCCGCACGAGAACCCCTCCTTGCGCTGGCAGCCCGTGACACCCAGAAACACCTGGTCAAAGCTCTTGGACCGTACGGCCTCGATGGCGCGCGCTCCGGTGGTGCTCATTGAGTAGCGGTTGAGTCTGCCGCCGATCAGGTAGGCCATCACGTGCTCGAGCTTGGCCAGCTCGGACGCGACGGTGAGGGAGTTGGTGAAGACCAGAAGCTCCATGTCCTCGATTGCGGCCGCGAGCGCCGTGGTGCTGCTTCCCGAGTCGATGAAGATGGTGTGCCCCGGGGCGATGAGCGTGGCGGCCTTCTTGGCGATATCGGTCTTCTCAGCCGAGCGCCTGCCCACACGGCGGGCCAGAAGGTCGTCCGTGCCCACGGCAAAGCCCACGGACTTGGCTCCGCCATGCACGCGAATGATCTGGTGCTGCTGGTCGAGCGCCTTGAGGTCGGTACGCAACGTCATCTCGCTCACGTCAGGAAACCTGCGCTTTATCTGGGCAAACGTAACGCTTCCCTCACTGTTGACGAACTCGACGAGGGAATCCCTACGCTCTGCCATCGCCATGCTGCATACCCCACTCCCAATCATCTGAGTATCTTCACTATGATACAGCATGAGAGCATCACCACCCCATAAGGAGCGCGGCGGGCGCCTTGACGCCCGCCGCACGCCACGCAGCCGATTAGTCCTCGTTCCAGTTCTCGAGCAGGAAGCGCTCGGCCGCCGGACACCACAGGCCGTTGTTGGCCTCGACGATGTCGGCCAGGGCTGCATAGCGCTCGTCCTCGTCGGCCTTACTCCGCAGGTCATCCAGGGCGATGAGCGGCATGGAGATGTGCGTGTAGATGAGCTTCTTGCCACCGGGGATGCCCGGCAGGTTGCAAGTGGTCTCAGCCGCAGCATCCAGACCGCCGATATGGGTGACCATGACGGCCGGGTCGATGCGGCCGGCTGCCGTCAGCTCGAGCGACTCGATCATGTCGGCCGTGTTGCCGCCAGTGGTGCCCATGACGTGCGTGGAGTTGTAGTGCACGTCATAGAAGTTGATGGGCGCCTTGAACTGCGTGTCGGTGGGACCTGCAAAGAAGTTGAGGCAGCCGTCGCGGCCCAGAATGGCGCTGGACTGCTCGATGACCGCAGCCACCGGGGCGTAGCAGAGCACGTCATCGTAGCCCTTGCCGCCCGTGATGGCGCGCAGCTCGGCCACGGGGTCTTCCTTGTTGCCCGTGTTGACAAAGTGCAGCTCGACACCTGTCTCCTCCTTGACCTGCTCAGGCGGGAAGAGGCTTGCGGCGCGGTCGAGGCGCTCCTGGTTGATGTCGGTCACCACGAGCAGCCCGGGCTTGCGGTCGCGATGCAGCGCATAGGTGAGCGCACCAAGGCCCATCGGGCCGGCTCCGGCGGTAATGGCAAGGTTGCCGCCCTCGCGGATGCCCATCTCATGGATATAGACGCCCATCTGCGTGTGATACGCCGCGTTGAGGGCACCGATGGAGCAGGACAGAGGCTCGGCCAGCGACGCCTGATAGTAGGCCTCGCCCTCGTACACGAGGAAGCTGTTGGTTGCAAAGATCTCCTGGGGCAAGATGCAGTAGGTTGCGTCGCCACCGCAGAACTCGTAGGAGTAGCCAGGAGAGTCCATGGAACCCTTGTAGTTAATGGCCGGCTGAATTGTGAACTTCTGGCCGGGCTTGTAGAGGTCGGCGTACTTGGCGCCCACCTTCACGATGTTGCCCGCGAACTCATGGCCAGTGATGGGCGGATGCTCCGCGGCGTCATCGTGGACGCGCTTGTGATCGGTGCCGAGCTTGGCCATCTTGTAGGTAGACATGCAAATGGAGTCGGAGATAACCTCGACCAGCATCTCGTCGTCGGCGATCTCGGGCAGCTCGATCTCCTCCAGGCGCAGATCCATAGCAGCGTGCAGCCTTACTGCCTTTGCCTTCATGCGACGTTCCCTTCTCGAGCGGCACATCCCTTGTTGTGCCGATGTACGTACTTTCGTTCCAACACCTTAACCACATTGTATTTATTGTTTCAATAACGTCAAGTGTTGTTGCGAAAATTTCCGTTTTGTCCAACGCTGCAAGCTAAATAGCGCCACTTGCCTGTGTTTTATGCCCGTTTGCAGGTCTTATCTTTGCCAATGGGTGCAATTCCCCATTTCCTTCTTGAACTTTTGTTTTGACAGTAATAGACTCCTAATTGTCGTTTCAACACCTTGCACTTCAAACGACAGATCCTCATCTGGAAGGAGAGGGAAATGGCAGACATTCGAGCGGGGGTTGCCAAGTTCGGCAAGTTCCTCAGCGGCATGGTCATGCCCAACATCGGTGCCTTTATCGCGTGGGGCTTCCTCACGGCACTCTTTATCGAGACGGGCTGGCTGCCCAACGCCTCGCTGGCCGAGATGGTCGGCCCCATCCTCAAGTACCTGATTCCCGTTCTGATCGCTGGCCAGGGTGGCCAGGCCATCGCCGGCCAGCGCGGTCGCGTCATCGGATCGGTCGCCGTCATGGGCGCCATCATCGGATCCGAGTACACCATGCTCATGGGCGCCATGCTCATGGGCCCGCTCGCTGGCCTCATCATCAAGAAGTGGGACGAGTTCGCTAGCACCTGGAAGCCCGCTGGCCTCGAGATGCTCGTCGACAACTTCTCGCTCGGCATCCTCGGCATGCTGCTTGCCATCGCCGGTTACTGGGGAGTCGGCCCCTTCATGGGCGGCATCCTGGTCGTCCTGCAGGCAGGCGTCGAGATGCTCGTCAATGCTCACCTGCTGCCCCTGCTGGCCGTCTTCATCGAGCCCGCTAAGGTGCTGTTCCTCAACAACGCCATCGGCAACGGCGTCTTCGTGCCCATCGCAACCGAGCAGGCCAAGACCGCTGGCCAGTCCATCATGTACATGCTCGAGTCCAACCCCGGCCCCGGCCTCGGCGTCCTCCTCGCCTACTGCCTCTTCTGCAAGGACGAGGCGACCAAGCAGTCCGCTCCTGGCGCCGTCATCATTCACTTCCTCGGCGGCATCCATGAGATCTACTTCCCCTACGTGCTCATGAACCCCAGGGTCATCATCGCCCCCATCGTGGGCAACATCGTCTCCATCCTGCTGTTCAGCATCTTTGGCCTCGGCCTCGTCGGCCCCGCCTCCCCCGGCTCCATCATCGCCTTCCTCGCCATGGCGCCCCAGGGCCAGACCATCATGATCCTGCTCGGCGTGCTTGCCGGCGCTGCCGTGTCCTTCCTGATCGCCTCGCCCATCGTTCGCGCCTCTGACGTCTCCGACCTCGCCGGTGCCCAGGCGGCCGTCTCCAGCATGAAGGCTGGCGACTCCCCCGCAGACGCCAAGGCTGGCTTCGGCGACAAGATCATCTTCGCCTGCGACGCTGGCATGGGCTCCTCCGCCATGGGCGCCACCCGCTTCCGCAACCGCATCAAGCTCGACCGCCCCGACCTCATCGTCGAGCATGCCTCCGTGGACGAGGTTCCTGCTGACGCCCGCATCGTCGTCGTGCAGGCCAACCTGGCCGACCGCGCCCGCAAGAGCGCCCCGCAGGCCCAGTTCGTGGTCATCAACAACTTCCTGTCCGACCCCAACCTCGACGGCCTGTACAACTCGCTCGTGGCTGCCTCCGCTGCAGCCGGCGTCGGCGAGACCGACCAGGACGAGCTCGTCAAGAAGATCGAGACTCCGACCCAGCCCAGCATCGCCATCGATCGCGAGGGCATCAAGATCGGTTGCCCGTCCGTCACCAAGGAGGAGGCAATCCGCGCCTCCGGCGAGCTGCTGATGGCTCACGGCGCCGTTGACGCAGGCTACATCGACGCCATGTTCGAGCGCGAGCGCGTCCAGAGCGTCTACATGGGCATGGGCGTCGCCATCCCGCACGGCACCAACGAGGCCAAGGACTCCGTCAAGAAGACCTGCGTCACCCTGCACCAGTATCCCGAGGGCGTCGATTGGGGCGAGGAGAAGGCCTACCTGGTCTTCGGCATCGCCGGCGCCGGCGGAGAGCACCTGCAGGTCCTGGCCAACGTCGCCCGCGCCCTCGAGGACGAGGAAGTCGTCGAGAAGATGCGCACCACCACCGACGTTGACTGGCTGCTGCAGATCTTGAGCTAGCCCCCTTCCCTTCCAACCTGGCAGCATCCTGATGCCAGGTACGTGCGGAGGCGCCGGAGCGGTCGAAAGGCCACTTCGGCGCCTCTTTTTGCATCCACGCTGCATGTGCTATGGTCTTGCGGCAGCCACCAAGCAGCATCGCGCACGGTCCCAAGGAGCACCTATGTCCTCGCGCAAGAACAACCAGCTCGCGTACCTCATCGCCTGCCTCTGCGTCGCCCTTCTCGCCGGTACGCTGGCCATGGCCCTCTGCCGCCCCCATAAGGCCGAGGAGCCCAAGGAGAAACCCGCCACGCAAGAGGTGGTCGTCATGGACAAGATGCAGAACGAATCTCCCGAGGAGAAGGAAGCCGAACTGGTACCGGAGGCCGAGACGGACCAACCCGACCCACGCAATGCCGAGTTTGCCCTCGACCCCGCGCGCACGGAGTGGAGCTACGACGAGAGTGACACCAAGGTGGTCTATCTCACCTTTGACGACGGTCCTTCCGAGAACACGCAGGCTGTGCTCGACATCCTTGACGAGTACGGCATCAAGGCCGCCTTTTTTGTCACGGCCATCAATCCAGACTACCTGGACATGATCTCCGAGTGCTACCGCCGCGGCCACACCATCGGCATGCACACCTACTCGCACGACTATGCGCAGGTATATGCCTCGTACGACGCCTACTGGGAGGACCTCGATGCCATCGCGGCAATCGTGGAGGACCAGATCGGCTACGTGCCCTGCTTCATCCGCTTCCCCGGCGGGTCGTCCAACACGGTCTCGGCCAACTACTGCACCGGCATCATGTCAACGCTTGCGCCGGATGTCCTCGATCGGGGCTACCAGTACTACGACTGGGACGCAAGCTGCGGTGACGGCGCCAAGCACACGGCAGACGAGCTCGTGGAGGCGACAAAGGCCGACACCAGCTACGGCTACACGAAGATCGTGTTCCTCATGCACGACGGCGCGAACAAGGAGACCACCGTCGAAGCGCTGCCTCGCATCATCGAGTACTTTAAGAGCGAGGGCTACACCTTTGCGCCGCTCGACCGCAGCACGCCGGCTCCCCACCACGGCATCGGCAACTAGCGCCAGACCGTCCTACCCCAGCTTGCCTGCAGCAAGCAGGTCGCGCACCTCGAACAGGTCCTTGCAGATGGCGGCCGCATTCTCGCGCGCGAAGTCGTCGGGAGCCAGCATGTCGGGCACCATCACGGTGATGAAGCCACCTGCCACGCCAGCGCGCACGCCCGAGAGGCTGTCCTCGAAGACCAGCGTGTGCGCCGGGTCGACACCCATCGCAGCTGCCGTGTTGAGGAAGATGTCAGGCGCGGGCTTGGGATTGGCCATGCCCACGCCCGTGAAGAGCTCACTGAAGTACTCGCGCACGCCGCCGTTGGTAAGGTTCAGCCCGATGGCCTCGAGCGAACTGGACGAGGCGACGGCCATGGGAATGCCCTGCTCCTTGAGGTAGGCAAGCAACTCGTCGAGGCCAGGCTTCTTGGGAGCGCCCTTCTGCAGCTCCTCGTGCACCATCTCGTAGGCCTTCTCGCGCACGTAGGCCGCATCGGCCTCGGGGGCAAAGCGGCTGATGACCGCCTCCATCGTCTTGCCCGATGTGCCACGCACCGCATCGGCGAGGCCTTCGGGATACTCGATGCCGATGGTCGCCAGCACAGGCGCCCACGTCCTTGTCCAGATGGGCTCAGTGTCGAACATCAAGCCGTCCATGTCAAAAATCGCACCCTCTATCACTGCGCATCCCCTCCTCAGTTGCCTCTCTTCCCTTGCTATCCAGTCTAACGCCCGCTTGGCACACTTGCTCCTAGGGTACCCCTGTACTGCCAGCTCAACGGGACGGATGGCACGGGATTTCCCGCAAGCAGGCATGCCAAAAGGAGGGCCGCCCCGTCGGGCAGCCCTCCCCAGGCTTTGTATGCGCTTGTGGAGATGCCGATGGCCTTATGCGCGATACTTCTCCACGGCAGCCAGGACGATGTCGTCCGCCTGCTTGCAGAGCTCGTCAGTCGGAGCCTCGGCCAGGATGCGCACGAGCTGCTCGGTGCCGCTCGCCCGCACGAAGCAGCGGCCGTTGCCGGCGAGGAACTCGTTGGCCTTCTTCTCGGCTGCCTTCACGGCCGGGTCCGCCATGGCCGCATCGCGGTCGGTGACCGGGACGTTGACAAGCAGCTGCGGATACAGCTTGACCGGACGCACGAGCGTGGAGAGGCTCTCCTTCTCCGAGCGGACTGCCTCCATGATGCGCAGGCTCGTCATGATGCCGTCGCCCGTGTTCTCGATGTCGCCAAAGATGATGTGACCGCTCTGCTCGCCGCCCAGGCTGTAGCCGTTCTCGCGCATGCAGGCGTAGACGTACTTGTCGCCCACGTCGGTGCTCTCGTAGTTGATGCCGATCTCGTCGAGCGCCTTGAAGAAGCCGAAGTTGCTCATGACGGTGGGGACGATCGTGGACTTGGCGAGACCGCCGTGCTTGTTGAGGTAGCGGCCGCACACGTACAGGATCAGGTCGCCATCGACCACGTGACCACGGTCATCGACGGCCAGGCAGCGGTCTGCGTCGCCATCGTAGGCAAAGCCCACGTCGAGGTTGTTGCGCAGGACGTAGCTCTGCATCTCCTCGATGTGCGTCGAGCCGCAGTTGACGTTGATGTTGAAGCCGTTAGGCGTATTGTTGAACACGTAGACGTCTGCACCAAGCGCGTCAAAGACGGGTTTGGCAACGCTCGAGGCGGCGCCGTTGGCGCAGTCGAGGCCCACACGCACGCCCTGCAGGCTGAAGTTGGCGCTTGCGATGAGGTGGGCGATATAGCGGTTGCGGCCCTGCATGAAGTCGACCGTGCAGCCGATCTTGTCGCCGGTTGCCAGAGGCACGTCGATCTCGCCGTCGATATAGGCCTCGACCTGCTTGAGCACGGCCTCGTCCATCTTCTCGCCGTTGTGGTTGACGAGCTTGATACCGTTGTCGCCATAGGGATTGTGGCTGGCGGTAATCATGATGCCGCAGTCGAAGGCGCCGTCCGCCGTAACGTAGCTCACGCCCGGAGTGGGGATGACGTGCAGCATGTAGGCGTCGGCGCCACTGGCGACGAGGCCACTGACCAGCGCGGACTCAAACATGTAGCTCGAGCGGCGGGTGTCCTTGCCAAGCACGATGCGCGCCTTGCGGTCCTGGCGCAGGCCATAGTACCAGCCGACGAATCGACCGATCTTATAGGCGTGCTCGACATTGAGGCCCTCGTTTGCGCGGCCGCGGAAGCCATCGGTTCCAAAGTACTTCATTGCTGTCTCCCCTAGGCATTATTTCCTGTGAATCTGCTTGATTCTAGCAGGAAGGCAGCGTGGGCACTCATGTGCCATGGCCAGAAACAGAATATGAGCAGGGTGGCTGGTATACGCACGCAGGAAGCGAGCAACGGCTGCTCCGCGCCAGATGTATTGCAAAAAGGCCCGCCGAACATGCCGACGGGCCTTGATGGTGCAAAAGGAGTAAAGCTTAGCGCTTCGAGAACTGCGGGCGCTTGCGGGCCTTCTTGAGGCCGTACTTCTTGCGCTCGACGGCACGAGCGTCGCGGGTGAGGAAGCCAGCCTTCTTGAGGTCGGCGCGATAGTCGCCAGCGTCGAGAAGGGCGCGGGCGATGCCCAGGCGCAGGGCGCCGGACTGACCGTTGATGCCGCCACCGGCGCAGTTGGCCAGGACGTCGAAACGGCCCTCGGTGTCGGTCACGCGGAAGGGAGCGGTCGCGTTGTCCACGAGCTGCTGACGACCAAAGTAGTCAGAAGCCTCGCGGCCATTGACGATGACCTTGCCGGTGCCGGGGACAAGACGGACGCGGGCGACAGCCTCCTTGCGACGGCCGGTACCCGTGTAGACTGCGGTGTTATCAGCCATCGGTTACGCCTCCAGATCGATCTTGACGGGGTTCTGAGCCGCATGCGGATGCTCGGGGCCAGCGTAGACCTTGAGCTTCATGCCCTGCTTGCGGCCGAGGGTGGTGTGCGGCAGCATGCCCTTGACGGCGTGCTCGACAACCCACTCGGGCTTCTTGGCCATGGCCTCCTTGTAGGACTCGGTCTTCAGGCCGCCCAGCCAACCAGAGTAGCGCCAGTAGGACTTGGACTCCGCCTTGTTGCCGGAGAGCACGACCTTGTCGGCATTGATGATGACCACGAAGTCACCAGTGTCGGTGTGCGGGGTGAACTGGGGCTTGTTCTTGCCACGAAGAATCATGGCAGCCTTGGTGGCAAGGCGACCGAGGGTAACGCCGTCAGCGTCGATGAGCACCCACTTGCGCTCGACCTCGCCTGGCTTGGCGTAATGAGTCGACTTCTTCACTTGACTCCTCCATAGATACATACGGTGTGCGACAACCCCTGGACTGGTTGGCGCGTGCTTTTTTCTTGTCAGAGATTACGGGGCTCTGCAAAAGAAGCCTTCAAAGAATAGCACGTCGTACGACCGTTAGGAAGAAAAACTTTGCTGGTCACAAGCTATGCACACCAAGGCTCGCCAGGAGCAAATTTGCTCTATGGGAGTTGGCGTGTCACCCGTTGCGAGGGACTATCCGGCGAGGTCGCGCAGCTGCTCAAGCTTCTGCTCGGCGGCCGTCCTCCCCTGCAGATAGAGATCCAGCAGCTTTCCGCCCTCAGCGCCGGTGTTTCCCACCTCGACCGGACGCGGCGGCTCGATGATCAGCACCCTACCCTGCTCCTCGAGCTCGAATAGCTGGCGGCGGCACTCGTTGTAGCGGTCCGCGCGGGAGGCGAGGGCGTCGGTGTAGTAGCCATACCCGTCATAGCGATGCGAGCGCAGATACATCTGCTCGGTGTTGTTGGTCTTGATAAACCCACGCTCGCGCGTGCACACGACCACGGCACGCTCCGCAGGCGTGTGCCCCTCGACCTGTGGCGAGCCCTCCAGGCCCAGCGCGACAGCGAAGGGGATCGAGTCTGCGGTGCCTCCATCCAGGTACAGGTGCCCGTCGATCTCGACGCGATTGGACACCATCGGCAGCGAGGCCGAGGCACGCACCTTGATCACGTCGTCAGGGAAGGTCACGCAGGGCAGATAGGTGGCCGTTCCAAACACCGTGTCGGTAGCCACGGCGTACATCCGCAACGGGTTGGCGTTGAAGGTCTCGTTGTCAAAGGGATCAAGGCGATTCTGAACCTCGTCGTACATGAAGTCCGCGCCGGCGATGTCGCCCGTCTTTGCCCACGACCACAGCGACATGAACCGCTTGTCATCGCGAAACGCCAGGATGACGCGCATGGACCTGCCGAGCTGGCGGCTCTTGTAGTTGGCGGCATTGATGGCCCCGGCCGACACGCCCCAGACGCTGTCGAACCCGTATATGCCGTGCTCCTGCAGCACGTCGAGCACGCCCGCAGTAAAGATGCCCCTGAATCCGCCACCCTCGAGGATGAGGGCGTTTCCGCCATGTGCCATGGTTCCTCCGCTCGATGCCAACTTTGGTACCCACATCATAGCCCCTTGCCAGCGTGGCAAAAGGTGATAAGCTGCATACAACTCGCCGCGAGGGGCGGCGTGATTGGAGAGGAGACCGTAATGGCTGAGGAGACCTACACGTTCGTGTGCACCGTTTGTGGCTGGGAAGTCACCGTCGACACCCCCGAGCTGCCCGATGACTTCGTGTGCGAAGTCTGCGGCGTTGGCCCTGAGATGTTCGAGCTGGTCGAGGACTAACTCGACCTGAAGATGGGTACAATCCCATCGTTGTGCGATCGTTCTTTTCAAACTGCATGGTGGCAGTGCCCCTTTACGTGGCGTCCTGAGCGGACGCCGTGAGCTGTGGGGGTGACTGGTTTCGACAGGGTTGTTCTGAGGTGGGCAGCAAGCCGTGGTCTCCTCGCCACGTTAAACAGGGGTACCGTCAAAATGAATTGACGACAACTCTTATGTGGGCGACTACGCCCTCGCCGCATAACATAAGTCGGCGCGTCTAACCGGGGGTTTCCCTCGCTCCCGGGGCGACGTCATTTTAGGGGGATGCTCCTGCGGACGTAGCTGGTATGCCGCAGGCCAAGACCGAACCAGCTAGGGTGCGAAGCGCTGGTCGCCACGTGCAACGCACTCGAATCCCAAGTGACGACTGAGCTTGGAGACACCTGCCAGGGGATGGCTTTGGACCGGAGTTCGATTCTCCGCACCTCCACCATGACGAATCAGCGGGTCGCGGCGCATCACAGCCGTGGCCCGCTTTCTCGTGCGCAGCGGGGAATCGAACTCTGCGCAGGGCGGAGCCGTTAGGCGGACAGGCCAGTGGCCTGTCCGTAGGCGACGCGGGAGACGGGCGCCAGCCCGTCGAGCGAATGCGGATCGCCGGAGGCGAGACGCGGATTCTCCGCACCTCCACCACGTAATTACCGAGGGGCCCTTCCGACGAGTGCGGAAGGGCCCCTCTTTCGTTCGGTCTGTCTCGCGCCTACTCCTTGATGTAGCTGCTCGCCTTGGGCGGAGTCTTGCCCTTGAGCGTGCTGTGGTAGTAGGCATAGGTCATCGGCGTGGCGTCCGAGAGCACCTCGGCGTCCTTGACCTCGCCCACAAAGATCATGTGCGTGCCCACGTCGAGCGTCTGCACGACCTCGCAGGCCAGCACGCAAGCCGTGCATGCGGGCGTGTAGGGGTCGCCCAGGATGGTCTCGCGCTTCTCGATTCCGCCAAACTTATCGAAGGCGGTGGAGGTGCGGAAGCCGAAGCGCCCGATGAAGGGCATGTCCGCGTCCTGCGTGATGGGGCACAGGGCGAAGTGGCCGGCCTTCTCGATGACGCCCTCGGTGTGGTTCTGCTTGTTGACCACCACCTGCACCTGAAGGGGCTCGCTCGTGAGCTGCAGGCCCGTGTTGATCACGCACGCACCATAGTCGTCCTCGGTCGCCGCCGAGACCACGTACAGCCCGGACTGGAACTTGTACAGCGCCGTTGCATCCATGCCTGTCTCCTCTCTCGCCCGCATCCCCTTGCGGGCCCTTGTCCACACATGCTATGCCACCTAGCGGCTACGCTCCTTGAGTGCGCGCCGGATGTCCAGATCGCTCTGGCGCTTGGCCAGGTCGTGACGCTTGTCGTAGAGCTTCTTGCCCTGACCCACGCCAAGCTGCAGCTTGACGCGGTTGTGCTCGTCAAAGTACAGCTCCAGGGGCACCAGGGCCAGCCCCTTGGTGCGCAGGCGCCCGTCGAGGATGTCAATCTGGCGCCTATGCAGGAGCAGCTTGCGACGACGGTCGGGGTCGACGTTCCACACGCCGCCGTTCGAGTACGGATGGATGTGCGCGTTGACCAGCCAGACCTCGCCCTTGCGGATGATGCAGAACGCGTCGGAGAGCTGGCAGGCGCGCTCGCGCAGGCTCTTGACCTCGGTACCTGTCAGGACCAGGCCAGCCTCGAAGGTCTCGGTGATCTCGTAGTTGTGGCGCGCCGTGCGATTGCG
>CAMYZR010000010.1 GCA_947303905.1 uncultured Atopobiaceae bacterium | reverse complement strand
CGCTCCTTCTCTGAATCAGCAGGTTGATGCAGGTGATGGTCAGCACGATGGCAAACAGCACCAGCGCCGCGGCGGAGGCGTAGGACGGGTAGCCGCCACCGTCGCCGTAGAGCATGTCGTACACGTAGCCGACGATGGTGTTCATGCCAGCCGCATTGAGGTTGACGCCGAAGATGGCGACCACGTCGCCGTAGGCTTTGAAGGCGCCGATGAAGCCCGTGATGATGAGGTAGAAGATCATCGGCGAGATCATCGGGAGCGTGATCTTGTAGAAGATGCGCCAGCTGCTGGCTCCGTCGACCTTGGCGGCCTTGTAGTAGTCGGGATTGACCGACGCCAGCGCGCTGGTGAGGATCAGCACCTTGAAGGGCATGACGACCCAGATGGTGTAGATGCACATGACGGTCATCTTCGCCCAGTACGGGCCATCGATGAAGTCGACCGAGCTGCCACCAAAGAAGTGGATGATCTGGTTGACGAAGCCGTCGGTGTAGGGGGTCTTCTGGAACAGGATCATGAAGACCAGGCCCACGGCCAGCGTGTTGGTCACGTACGGCAGGAAGAAGATGGTCTGGTAGAGCTCCTGCAGCTTCTTGATGGAGCTGAGGCCCACCGAGATGAGCAGGGCCAAAAGCGTCGAGAGCGGCACCGTCACGATGACCAGGATGAAGGTGTTCTTGAGCGCCTGGATGAAGTACGGGTCGCGCAGGACGTACTGGAAGTTGTAGATGCCCGTGCCAAAGAAGGTCTGCGAGGCGGAGTTGTAGCCTTCCTCGAAGGAGTAGACGATGACGTCAAAGAGCGGATAGACCACGAAGACGCCAAGGAAGGCGATGGCTGGTATCAGGTAGAGCCAGCCCTTCATGCTTCGGGTGTTCATCCTATGCTCCCGTCTGGCGGTTGTATTCCCTGACCACCTCGTCATGGGCAAAGTGAATGCGCTCACCGGTCTGCACGTCAAACAGGCGCGTCTTCGCACGACGCAGCCTGAAGCGCACGGTGTCGGTGTGGGTGCTCACATGCACGTCGGAGTCGATGATCGCGCGGATCTGCTTCGTGCCCGTGAGCTTGGGGTGGGTGGCCACCACGCTCTTGTCGCGACCCATGCGCTCCACGATCTCAAGGCCGCAGACGAGCGGGCCCTCGGCGTCCACGATGAATCCCTCCGGGCGCACGCCTGCGGTTACGGGGCCGTCGGGCACGCCGGGGACGTCAAGCACGGTGGCGTCGCCGATGAGGAGCTGCTCGTCCTTAACCGTGGCCTCGAACACGTTGATGGGAGGCGTGCCGAGGAACTTGGAGACGAAGAGGTTGTCCGGCTCGTCGTAGACGTTCTGGGGACGGCCGACCTGGCGGATGATGCCCGCCTCCATCACGACGATCTCGTCGCAGATGCTCATGGCCTCCTCTTGGTCGTGCGTGACGAAGATGGTGGTGATGCCCGTCTCGCGCTGGATGCGGCGGATCTCCTCGCGGGTGGAGAGGCGCAGGCGTGCATCCAGGTTGGAGAGCGGCTCGTCGAGCAGCAGCACCTTGGGCATCTTGACGAGGGCTCGGGCGATGGCCACGCGCTGCTGCTGGCCGCCGGACATCTCGTTGGGCTTGCGGTCGAGCAGCTCGCCGATCTGCACGAGCCCGGCCGCCTGCTCCACGCGGCGCAGCATCTCGTCCTTGGGGAGCTTCTCGGCGCCCTTGAGGTTCTCGAGCGGGAACATGATGTTCTGGCGCACGGTGAGGTGCGGGTAGAGCGCGTAGCTCTGGAACACCATGCCCACGCCGCGAAGCTCAGGCGTGAGCTTGGTGACGTCGGTGTCGCCGAACCAGATTTTGCCCTCGGTCGGGGTCTCGAGACCACAGATCATGTTGAGTGTGGTGCTCTTGCCGCAGCCCGAGGGGCCGAGCAACCCGACGAGCTTGCCGTCGGGGATGGTGAGGTCGAAGTCGTCGACTGCCGTGAAGACTCCGCCCACCTTCTTGTCGCGGTTTGGATAACGTTTGCTGATGTGCTCAAGTTTGATCTTCATGGATCCGTCCTTGCGCGTTTGGTGGGAACGTATAGGCCAGATGCGGCCCGCAATTCATTGTAGTGCGCCGAGCGTAGGGCGGCGCGTTAACGTTTGCGCACGTTGGTGGCCGTTCGATGAATGTGTCAGGTGTGACAGAACGGTGCCCTTGTTGGACTTTGGGTGCATGGCGCGCCATCGGCATCCAGATGCCGTTAAGATGGAAGATGTTACAAACGCGTGAAAGAGGTTTCTAACAGATGGAGAGCAAATGGGACGCCTAGGGGGAGGCGTGCTGCAGGCCTTGCATCCTGTCGAACTTAAAGGAGTTCACATCCCACACAACAAGCTGACGGCCGAGCTCGAGACGGTGCGCATGCCCCTTCCGAGCAAGATCGTGCTGCCCATGAACCAGCACGTAGGCGCTGCCTGCGTGCCGCAGGTGGGCCGGCGCGGGCACGTCGACGTGGGAACGTGCGTGGGCCATGTCAATGCACGCATGACAGCGGATATCTTCTCGCCCGTATCGGGCCAGGTCACCGAGATCCGCGACCTGCACTATTCGGACGGCCGGTCGGACCGCGCCCTGGTGATCAAGCCAGATGGTGAGCAGACCGTCGACCCGTCGATTGCCGTGCCGGAGGTGACCGACTACGCGAGCCTGGTGGAGGCCGTGCGCCACAGCGGCATCGTGGGCCTTGGTGGGGCGGGATTCCCCACCTGGCTCAAGATGGACTGCGACCTCTCGGGCATCGACACCTGGCTGGTCAACGCCGCGGAGTGCGAGCCGTACCTCTCGAGTGACTACCGCGAGATGATGGAGCACCCCGACACGCTGCTCGAGGGCATCAAGGTGTGCCTCGACATGTCGGGCGTCAAGCGCTCGCTCATCTGCATCGAGGACAACAAGCCCAAGGCCATCGAGCTTTTGCGCGAGATGGCTGCGGACGACCCGCGCATCGACGTGTTCGTCCTGCCCGCCCGCTATCCGCAGGGCGCGAGCCGCGTCATCCTGCGCAACGTGACGGGCCGCTCGGTGCCGCGCGGTGGCCACCTCACCGACGTCGGCGCGCTGCTCTTCAACGTGACCACCATGTCCGAGATCGGTCGCTACCTGCGCACGGGCATGCCGCTCGTGCGCCGTCGCATCACCGTGATGGGCGACGCCATCGAGCGTCCGCAGAACGTCGAGGTCGCCATCGGCACGCCGATCGGCGAGGTCCTGGAGTTCTGCGGCCTCAAGGAGGAGCCGCGCAAGGTGGTCATCGGCGGCCCCATGATGGGTGTCACGCAGGTCGAGCTGGACGCGCCCATCGTGCGTCAAAACAGTGGCCTGCTTGCCTTCTCGCACGAGTTGGTCGAGCGCCCGCAGACCACGGCCTGCATCCGCTGCAGCGCCTGCATCGACAACTGCCCCATCCACCTGGCGCCCATCAGCATCCAGAAGGCCTACTACAAGCATGACCTCGAGGGGCTCGACCGTCTGATGGCCGACCTCTGCGTGGAGTGTGGCACATGCTCGTACGTCTGCCCCGCACGCCAGCCCTTGGCGCAGTCCACGCGCTTTGCGCGGGCCGCCCTGCGTGCCGAGCAGCGCAAGAAGCGGGGGAGGGGGTAGTGATGACCGGAGTCGATCCTCAGGCGCAAGTCAACGAGCGCCCGCTGGTGCTGCTCACGGCACCGCAGCTCGTGAGCCCCATGACCACGCAGGTCATCATGCGCGACGTGCTGATCGCGCTGGCGCCCACGATGGCTGCGGCCGGCATCCTGTTCGGCCTGCGCGCGCTTCTGGTGTGCGCGGTGGCCGTGGGCTCATGCGTGGGCATGGAGTGGCTGTGGTGTCGCCTGCGCGGCATTCCCAACACGGCGGATGACCTCTCGGCAGCGGTCACGGGCCTGCTGCTCGCCTTCAACGTGCCCTCCACGCTGCCGCTCTACATGGTGGTGCTGGGCTCGTTCGTGGCAATCATCCTGACCAAGGAGCTCTTCGGCGGCATCGGGCGCAACTTTGCCAACCCGGCCGTCGTGGGCCGCATCTTCCTGGCGGTGGCCTTCCCCGTGGCGATGACCACCTTCGTGGCACCGGGGCACATCCTCTCGCCGGTCGACGTGGTGAGCTCCGCCACGCCCCTGGCGCCGACCGCCGAGCAGCTCTCCCTCAAGGAGCTGCTGCTGGGCACCCACATGGGCGTGCTGGGCGAGACCTGCTCGCTTACCCTCATCCTGGGCGGCATCTACCTTTTGGTGCGCCGCGTGATCAGCTGGCACACGCCGGCCGCCTACCTGGGCACGGTCGTCCTGCTGAGCCTGCTCACGGGCCACGAGGTGCTGCCGCAGCTGCTCTCCGGCGGCCTTCTGATGGGTGCGTTCTTCATGGCCACCGACTACACCACCAGCCCGGCGACCATCCGCGGCAAGGTGGTCTTTGCCATCGGCTGCGGCCTCATCACCTGCCTCATCCGCTTCTGGGGCAACCTCAACGAGGGTGTGGCCTACTCCATCCTCTTCATGAACCTGCTGGTGCCGCACATCGATGCGCTCACGCCCAATACGCCCATTGGCGGCGAGGGCGTGCGCCGGCGCAAGAGGGGAGGGAAGGACCATGAGTAGCAAGCAGGCTGCAAAGGGAGCGCTTTCCCTGAGGCCGGTCTTTGTGCTGGTGGCCATCTGCTGTGTGTCCGGCGCGCTTCTGGGAGGCGTGCACATGATGACGGCCCCCATCATCGCAGCCGCAGAGGAGCAGCGCGCGCAGGAGACCTACGCGGCGCTCGTTCCGGAGGCGTCGAGCTTCGAGGAGCTGGACTGCGAGACCGAGGGCTGCACAGCCGCGCTGCAGGCACTGGACGCCTCGGGCGAGAAGATCGGCTACATCGTCGTGGCACAGTCCAAGGGCTACGGCGGGCAGGTGCCCATCGCGGTGGCGTTTGACGCCGCAGGCACCGTCACCAACATCACGACCATGCCTAACGACGAGACGCCTGGCCTGGGCACGCGCATTGCCAACGACTCCTACATCGGGCAGTACGTCGGCCTTCCGGCCGAGACGCTCACCGCTGACGACGTGGACCTCATCAGCGGCGCCACCATCTCGTCAAAGGCTGCGCTTTCGGCGTTTGACATCGCCGTCGAGGCTTTTAAGGAGGTGAGCTGATGTCCGAGCAGGTACGTGCGGTACCGGGCGAGCCCAGCTACCGCCAGATCTTCTCCAAGGGCCTTCTCGACGAGAACCCGGCCCTGCGCCAGATGCTGGGCCTGTGCCCCACGCTTGCCGTGACCACGGCTGTCACCAACGGTCTGGGCATGGGCTTTGCCACCACCTTCGTGCTGGTGTGCTCCGAGGTGGTCGTCTCGCTCCTGCGCAAGCACATCCCCTCGTCGGTGCGCATCCCGGCGTTCATCACCATCATCGCGAGCTTCGTGACGCTGGTCATGATGCTCGTCAAGGCCTACCTTCCCGCCCTCGACGAGGCGCTGGGCATCTACCTGCCCCTCATCGTGGTCAACTGCATCGTGCTGGGACGTGCCGAGCAGTTCGCGTCCAAGCACACGCCCGTGCAGGCTGCCGCTGACGGCCTGGGCATGGGCGTGGGCTTCACCATCTCGCTCGTGCTGATGTCCGCCATCCGCGAGCTTCTTGGCGCGGGCACGCTGCTGGGCATTCAGGTCCTGCCGCCCTTCATCGAGCCGATGCTCATCATGGTGACCCCCGCCGGTGGCTTTGCCGTGCTGGGCGTGCTGATCGCCATCTCCGTCTGGCCCGAGCAGCGACGTCGGCGCGAGGAGGGCAAGGAGGCTCTGGAGACCTCCGAGACGCTCTGCGCGGCCTGCCCGCTCAACTGCGGCGTCAACGACCCCCATCGCGACGACTGCGCCCGTGGCGAGTATGCCGAGCGCCTGATGGACGCGTTCCTCTCGGCCTACGACCCCAATAGGTACGACTCCACGAGGGAGCGTGATGCGTAATGGCACAGTATGCCTCCATCCTGTTCTCGATGATCCTGGTCAACAACTTCGTGCTAGTCAAGTTCTTGGGCATCTGCCCCTTCCTGGGCGTCTCCAAGCGCTTCACCTCCGCGGTGGGCATGGGCGGCGCCGTGACGCTGGTCATGGTGCTGGCGATCGCCGTCACCTGGCCCATCCAGCAGCTGCTCGTCGCCTGGGACCTCGAGTACCTGCAGACCATCGCGTTCATCCTGGTCATCGCCACGCTGGTGCAGCTGCTCGAGATGGTCATCAAGCGCTTCCTTCCCGTGCTGCACAAGGCGCTTGGCGTCTTCCTGCCGCTGATCACCACCAACTGCGCCGTCCTGGGCGTGGCCACCCTCAGCGTTGACGAGGGCTACACCTACCCCGAGGCGCTGGTGGCCGGCCTTGGCGCTGGTCTGGGCTTCCTGCTGGCCATGGTCATCTTCAGTGGCGTACGCCGCCGCGTGGAGGAGGCCGAGCCGCCCGAGGCCTTCCGCGGGATGCCCATCACGCTCATCTCGGCCGCCATCACGGCCATGGGCCTCATGGGCTTCTCTGGTGTCGTCGACCATCTCTTTGGCGCGTAGAGGAGGCGAGCATGAGTCCAATGATTCTGACTGTGGCGCTCGTGGCCACCATCGGCCTGGTCGGCTCCATCATCCTGGTGGTCGCGTCGCGCTCGCTTGCCGTCGAGGAGGACGAGCGTCTGGTCGAGCTCGTCTCCATGCTGCCAGGGGCCAACTGCGGGTCGTGCGGCTATCCGGGCTGCGAGGCCTATGCGCGCGCCATGCTCGAGGGCGCGGCGTGCAACCACTGTGGCCCTGGCGGGCACGAGGCCGCCGAGAAGCTGGGCGCCTATCTGGGCGTCGATGCGGGTGACGTGGCGGTGAAGCGCGCCGTGGTGGCCTGCCGTGGCACGGCCGACCGCATCGTGCTGCAGGAGCGCTCGGGCTACCAGGGTGCCCCGAGCTGCCGCTCCTACTCCACGATGGGACACCTCTCCGACGGCTGCACCGACGGCTGCATCGGGTACGGCGACTGCGTGGCCACCTGCCCGTATGGCGCCATCACCCTCAACAAGAACCACGTGGCCGTCGTGGACCCGGCCGTCTGCATCGGCTGCGGACTGTGCACCACCATCTGCCCCCGCCATCTGATCAGCCTGCAGGAGAAGAGCGACGTGGCCGAGGTCTCCTTCGTGCTCTGCCACAACACGCTGATGGGCAAGCGCGCCAAGGATGCCTGCGCCAACACGTGCATCGGCTGCCGCCGCTGTGTCAAGGTATGCCCGCAGGAGTGCATCACCGTGGAGAACAACGTGGCCCACATCGACATCTCCAAGTGCGTCGGCTGCAAGGTCTGCATGGGCGTGTGCCCCGAGGGTGCCATCTACCCGCTCACGTGGGTGCAGAAGACGGCCTGACACGACCTGTGAGGCCTCTGGAGGCCCTGTGGAGCCCTCGCAAGACAAAAGCGGGCGCATCTCCTGGGAGGTGCGCCCGCTTGCGTGTGGCGGGTTGTGAGAGTGTCCGCGGCTGCGGTACCGTCCTATGCGCGCCGGAACTCGTAGGTCTCGAACAGCTCCGCGAGCCCCGCGGGGACCTCGCTGGGATAGACCGTCTCGTCCGCAAGCTCTCCCGTGGTTCCCGCGTGCCGGTAGGCCTGGATGGCCCAGGTGCGCACGCCGCGGCCTGCAAGGTCGTGTCCGATGGTGGCGATGTCCTCGGGCGAGAGCAGGTGGGGGTGCCAGGTGGTGCGCGCCTCCATGTCGACGCCGGACTCAAGGATGAGCTCGAGGCTGCGCCTGACAAGCTCGCCGGTCGCTGCAACGCGCGCCACCCGCTCGTAGGCATCCCACGGCGCCTTGACGTCGAGCCCCACCCAGTCGACCAGGGGCAGGGCGTCGGCGAGACGGCCCGGATAGCAGCCACACGTATGCAGTCCCACCTGAAAGCCCAACTCGCGCACGTGGCGCATGGCGTCGATCGTGGCCGCCTGGGCAAGAGGCTCCCCTCCCGAGAAGACCACGCCGTCGAGCAGGCCGTGCCTCGCCTCTAGGAACCCATAGAGGTCCCTCTCGTCGAGCGTGGCCGCGCCAAAGGACTGCAGGGCGTGGTTCTGGCAGTAGGGGCAGCGCCAGGGACAGCCCGCGAGAAACGCCACGCAGGCAAGCTTGCCCGGCCAGTCGACCGTGGAGAAGGGCGTAATGCCCCCGATGAGAAGATGTTCAGCCATATCCATCACCTGATGCGAGAAAGCGGAGCGGAAAAAAGCCCCCTGGCGCTCCGATACGGAAAGAACGCCAGGGGGGCAGCAACCTCGTTCTGTTTGCCTATGGGTTAGGCGCAGCAGCCGGGCTCGAGGAACTCGACGCGCTCGTGGAACTCGCCCTTCTTGCCCGTGTTGTAGAAGGAGACGGGGCGATAGTAGCCCATGACGCGGGTCCAGACCTCGCAGGGCTGACGCTCGTCGTTGGTGAGCTCGATGCCGTCGATGACGACGCCGTTGCTGCTGAGATCGCTCTTGTTGACCATTGGTATCTCCACTTCTGGAAGGAATCTACATTTTGTGTATCACATCTTAGAACACACTATATCTTGTGTCTAGTCTCAATCGGAACAAGTTTCGTTATCGAGACTAGGCGCTTGCTCCCGCGCGCTTCACCTCCAGCGTCTTGCGCTTTGCCAGTGCCAGCTCCTCGTCGCACAGCGGGCAGTAGGTGTGCTCGCCGATGATGTAGCCGTGCTTGGGGCAGATGGAGAAGGTGGGGGTCACCGTGATGTATGGCAGGCGGAAGTTCTCCAGGGAGCGCTTGACCAGCTCCTTGCAGGCCTCGGCCGAGGAGATGCGCTCGCCCATGTACAGGTGCAGCACGGTGCCGCCGGTGTACTTCTTCTGCAGCTCCTCCTGCTCGGAGAGGGCCTCGAAGGGGTCGGTGGTGTAGCCCACGGGAAGCTGCGAGGAGTTGGTGTAGTACGGCTCGTCGTAGGTGCCTGCCTGCAGGATGTCCGGATAGCGCTTGCGGTCCTCGCGGGCAAAGCGGTACGTGGTGCCCTCGGCCGGCGTGGCCTCGAGGTTGTACATGTGGCCGGTCTCCTCCTGGAACTCGACCATCTTCTCGCGCACGTGGTCGAGAATGCGGATGGCCATCGCGCGACCCTCGTCACCGGTGATGTCGTAGTCGTCGTTGGAGAAGTTGCGGATCATCTCGTTCATGCCGTTGACGCCGATGGTGGAGAAGTGGTTGCGCAGGGTGCCCAGGTAGCGCTTGGTGTAGGGGAACAGGCCCGCATCGATGAGGCGCTGGATCTCCTTGCGCTTGAGCTCGAGGGAGGTCTTGGCGAGCACGAGCAGGTAGTCGAGCTCCTCGATGAGGGCCTCCTCGTTGCCCCTGTGCTTGTAGCCAAGGCGAGCCATGTTCATGGTGACGACGCCGATGGAGCCGGTCTGCTCGGCGGAGCCAAACAGGCCGTTGCCACGCTTGAGCAGCTCGCGCAGGTCGAGGCGCAGGCGGCAGCACATCGAGCGCACCATGTGCGGCTCGAGGTCGGAGTTGACGAAGTTCTGGAAGTAGGGCAGGCCGTACTTGGCGGTCATCTCGAACATGCGCATGGCATTGTCGGAGTCCCAGGGGAAGTCCTTGGTGATGTTGTAGGTGGGGATGGGGAAGGTGAAGACGCGACCGCGTGCGTCACCCTCGGTCATGACCTCGATGAACGCGCGGTTGATCATGTCCATCTCTTCCTGCAGCTCGCCGTAGGTGAAGTCCACCGGCTCGCCGCCCACCAGAGGCACCTGGTCGCGGATGTCCTCGGGGCAGGTCCAGTCGAAGGTGAGGTTGGAGAAGGGCGTCTGCGTGCCCCAGCGGCTGGGGACGTTCATGTTGTAGACGAAGCCCTGCATCTCCTGCTTGACCTCCTCGTAGCTGAGGTGGTCGACGCGCACGAACGGCGCCAGGTAGGTGTCGGTGGAGGAGAAGGCCTGTGCGCCGGCCCACTCGTTCTGCAGGGTGCCGAGGAAGTTGATCATCTGGCCCATGGCGGCGCCGAGGTGCTTGGGAGGAGCGGACTCGACCTTGTTGGGAACGCCGTTGAAGCCCTCGTTGAGCAGCGTGCGCAGGCTCCAGCCGGCGCAGTAGCCACTGAGCATGTCGAGGTCGTGGATGTGCACAGAACCCGAGCGATGGGCCTCGCCGACCGCGGGGGGATACACGTGGGAGAGCCAGTAGTTGGCGATGACCTTGCCGGAGACGTTGAGGATGAGGCCGCCGAGGGAGTAGCCCTGGTTGGCGTTGGCGTTGACGCGCCAGTCCGCACGGGAGAGGTACTCGTTGACGGAGCTGGTCACGTCGATGTAGGTCTCGCGGTCGCGACGGTTCTGGCTGCGCTTCTCGCGGTAGACGATGTAGGCGCGGGCGGTCTCGAAGTGGTTGGCCGTGATCAGCGTCTGCTCGACGATGTCCTGGACCTCCTCGACCGTGGGAGCTGCGCCCTGGAAGCGGTGGGCGATGACCTTGCAAGCCTGACCCGAGAGGATGATGGCCTCGTCGAGGCCGAACTCGTTGGTTGCCTCTCCAGCTTTCTCGATGGCGGCCGTGATCTTGTTCTGGTCAAAGCTGGTGAGTGAGCCATCGCGCTTGACGATGGCAGTGGGGTAGGCGAAAGGTGACATTGCAGCTCCTTGGACTTAGACGGAAGACTCGGCACCCATCTATGGTGCCGAGCGCATTACCTACCATACATAGTGTTTGTTTCAGGTTCAAGAACACAAAATATGGGATTCGCAAGATGGCGGATATGGGTATCGGACGGTGCGCGAAAACTATCCTACTGACCTGCGAAGACACAAATGAGCGAGCGATGCTGCTCTTTTTATGACTCCCATGGGGGTTACTTCGGTGGCTTTCTGGTACCGCTCGCCCCGGCGGGGGCGTCCCGGCAACAGGCATGCCGGGCGAGCCGTAAGATGGAAGGGAGACGTGCCATGATGGCAGGCAGACAGGAGGGAAGTCATGGAGACCCGGCCTTACGTTTCTTGGGAGCTTATGAACGCGTTTCTCATCGATGCTTTTGCGGGCTATGGTGTGCCGCGCGAGGATGCGGCCATCTGCGCCGACGTGCTGCTCGAAAGCGACCGTCGAGGCATCGAGAGCCACGGGTGCAACCGCTTCAAGCCCATCTACATCGACCGCATCGTCAACGGGACGCTGCTGCCGGTGACGGAGCTCGAGATCATAAAGGAGACGCCCACCACCATCCTTGCCGACGCGCATGACGGCATGGGCATGGTGGCGGCCCACGCGGTGATGGAGCGACTGATTGAGAAGGCCAGGACCTATGGTATGGCCGGTGGAGCCATCAAGAACTCCACGCACTACGGTATCGCCGGATACTGGGCGACCATGGCAAGCAAGCAGGGCATGATCGGCCTGACGGGCACCAACGCGCGTCCGTCCATCGCCCCCACCTTTGGCGTCGAGAACATGATGGGCACCAACCCGCTGACCTTCGCGCTGCCCACCGACGAGGAGTTCCCCTTCTGTATCGACTGCGCGACCTCCATCGTGCAGCGTGGCAAGATCGAGTACTACGCCCGCGAGGGCAAGCCCACGCCGGCAGGCATGGTGGTTGCCGAGGACGGCAGCGAGGTCACCGACTCGCAGCAGATCCTCCAGATGCTGGTGGACGGCACGGCGGCGCTGGCGCCCCTGGGCGGTGGCCCGGGCGACGAGATGTGCGGCTACAAGGGCTACGGCTACGCCGCGGTGGTCGAGATCCTCTCTGCTGCGCTCGCTGGCGGGCAGTTCATGAAGGCCCTCACCGGCGTCGACGAGGACGGCTCCCCGCAGATGTATCACCTCGGCCACTTCTTCTTTGTGGTCGACCCGGATGCGTTTGCCGGCCAGGAGACCTTCCGCAAGGTCGCGGGCGACATCTGCCGTGCCCTGCGCGCCTCCAAGAAGGCTCCTGGATACGATCGCATCTACACGGCCGGCGAGAAGGAATGGCTCGTGTGGCAGGAGCGCAAGGACAAGGGCGTGCCGGTGGGAGAGGCCGTCCAGCGCGAGATCATCGAGGTGCGCGACAAGCTGGGGCTGCCGTATCGCTTCCCGTTTGAGGCATAGGCCAAGGTGAGATTGCGGGCGCGCGGCGCGGGGTACAATACCTGTGCATGCATGTCGTCTGCAGAGGGACCCACATGGCCGAGACGCATGACATAGAGCCCGTCGATGAGGAGCTCGACCAGAAGGCCGAGGAGCGCCTCGAGCTGCTCGATGACATCGGGCGCAAGACCGTGAAGGTCGCTGCCTCCGCGGTCTTGGCCACGACGCTTGTCGGGGCGCTCTCGGAGCCTCCCAACACCGACCTCATGTCGCTGCCAGAGCCCACGCCCATCGTGCAGATGTACCAGGCGATAGACGACGACCCCATACCCGACGAGGACGACGACGAGGATGAGAGCGCCAAGCGTTGGGCCCGTGTGCTCAAGATCCTCAAGATGCTGTTCGTAGTGCTGGCATTGGCCGGAACGATCGCATTTGGGGCTCTCAAGGGCTGTGCGGGCATCGTGGGCATGTTGGCCCTGCCTGATGGCGACGAGCGGCAGGAGCAGCAGGAGCAGGGCACGAGGACGTCTGAGACCGAGGACGAGCGCGGCGTGGCGGTCGCAGGCTAGCGGTACCACCACCAGCTGCCATTCGATAGTCAAAAAAGTGCGCCCCAGGTCATTTCCTGGGGCGCACGTCAGCTCATGCAAGCTGGGCAGTCGGCTTCAGATGCCTTATGCCTTGGGATACCTCTCGCGGGCGACATAGCTGGTGTGCAGGGCGTGATGCGCCTTGCCCTTGCCATAGCCCTCGGTGTACCACTCTTCGTAGAGCTTCTTGATGGCCGGGTTCTCGTGCGACATGCGTAGCTCCATGGCGGCGTCGGCGTCGTAGAGGGCCTTGGCGCGCACGGCCTTGAGGTCGATGGTGTCGCGCACCCACTGCGGCTGGATCGGCTGGCCGCCACCGTTGACGCAGCCACCCGGGCAGCCCATGATCTCGATGAAGCCCCAGCCCTCGGGGTTGCCCTCGGCGAGCTTCGACATGACGTACTGGGCACCCTGGCCGCTGGAGGCGACGCAGAGCTTGAGGTCGGTGCCGGCCACGTTGACCGTGGCCTCCTTGACCATCTCGGTGCCACGCACGGCGTGGAGGTCGATGGCCTCGGTCGCACCGTTGAGCCAGGCGTTGGCGGTACGGACGGCAGCCTCCATGACGCCGCCGGTGGCGCCGAAGATGACGGCTGCGCCGGTGTCGTCGCCCATGGGATCGTCGAACTCCTCGTCGGGGAGCATCTCGAACTTCAGGCCGGACTTCTTGATGAGGTAGCCAAGCTCACGCGTGGTGATGGAGATGTCGAGGTCGGGCATGCCCTCGCCGGCGGCGGACTGGTCGTCGCGGCCGATCTCGAACTTCTTGGCGGTGCAGGGCATGACGGAGACGGAGACGATGTCCTTGGGGTCGATGCCCATCTTCTCGGCGAAGTAGGTCTTGGTGACCGCGCCCTGCATCTGCTGCGGGGACTTGCAGGTGGAGAGGTGGGAGAGCAGCTCGGGATAGTAGTACTCGCAGAACTTGACCCAGCCGGGGCTGCAGGAGGTGATCATGGGCAGGACGCCGCCGTTCTTGATGCGGTCGACCAGCTCGTTGGCCTCCTCGACGATGGTGAGGTCGGCGCCGAAGTCGGTGTCGAAGACCTTGTCGAAGCCCAGGCGACGCAGGGCGGCAACCATCTTGCCCTCGACGTTGGTGCCGGGCGCCATGCCAAAGCTCTCGCCGAGCTGGGCGCGCACGGACGGGGCGGTCTGAACGACCACGTACTTGGAGGGATCGGCGATGGCAGCCATGACCTTGTCGGTGTCGTCCTTGACGGTGAGGGCACCGGTGGGGCAGACGACCGTGCACTGGCCGCAGGAGATGCAGGGGACATCCCTCAGCAGGCGGTTGAACGGCGAGCCGATGTTGGTGTCGATGCCGCGGTCGTTGGCGCCGATGACGCCCACGAACTGCTCGTTGCAGGCGGCCACGCAGCGACGGCACAGGATGCACTTGTTGTTGTCGCGAACGAGGTGGGGCACGGACTCGTCGATCTCATAGACGGGCTTGAAGCCTTCGAAGGCATCCTCGTCCACGCCGTACTCGAGGCAGAGCTTCTGCAGCTCGCAGTCAGTGGAGCGCGGGCAGGAGAGGCACTTCTTGTCGTGGGTGGAGAGGATCAGCTCGAGCGTGGTCTTGCGATACTTGCGGACCTTCTCGGTGTTGGTCTGGATCTCCATGCCCTCGGCGACGGGATACACGCAGGCGGTCACGAGGCCGCGCGTGCCGGTTGCCTCGACGATGCAGATGCGGCAGGCGCCGATCTCGTTCTTCTCTTTCATGTAGCACAGGGTCGGAATCTCGACGCCTGCCTTGCGGGCCGCCTCGAGAATCGTGGAGCCCTCGGGCACGCTTACCGCGATGCCGTTAACTTTAACGTTGACCATATTCATACCTACAGGGCTCCTTCTACTGCTTGCTGATGGCCTTGAACTTGCAGTTGCTCATGCAGGCACCGCACTTGATGCACTT
>CAMYZR010000009.1 GCA_947303905.1 uncultured Atopobiaceae bacterium | reverse complement strand
TCACTCGATGGTGGACTATCTTAAGGAATATGCAGAGAGCTGCTATGCGGACGAGGAGTTTGAGCAGAGGCGCCAGCGCTACGACTTTGTGCAGCCTTTTACCAAGGAGTCGCTCCTCTATCGCGAGATCTTTGAGCGGTACTACCCAGGCCAGGCGCCGATGGTGGCGGGATTTTGGATGCCCAACACGTCATGGGAGGGCTGCGATGTGGACGACCCCTCCGCTCGCGTGCTCTCAAACTATGGCGACAGCGGGAAGTAGCTGATGCCTCTGCTTGGCTAGCGTGGCTTGGGCGTGTGCCACATGCATGGCGGCTTTGCAAGGGGGACGGCCGGGACAGGCCCCTCACGTGATACTTGATACAGAGAGAACCTGAGATTAGCCCCGCTAATAAGGGCTATCGAAATATGAGATTGTTCCCGCGCAAAACTGGCGAGAAAATGATCTCAATGGCGCATCGTGAGAAAGGACTGACCAATGGAAAAGCTGCAGCTTGGTAAGAGTGACCTGTACGTGAACCCGGTAGGTCTCGGTTGCATGGGCTTCAGCCACGCCTACGGAGACCCGACCGACGATGATGTGGCCATTAGATTGCTGCGCGAGGCGCACGAGATCGGCTACGACTTCTACGACACGGCTGAGTGCTACATCGGCGTGAAGGCTGATGGCTCCATCTCATACAACGAGGAGCTGGTGGGCAGGGCCCTGCAGGGCATCCGCGACGAGGTTGTTATCGCCACCAAGATGGGTGTGCACCACGACGCCAACAACAAGCTTGTCATGGACAGCAGCCCCGAAACGATTCGCGCAAGCTGCGAGGGGTCGCTCCGCAGGCTGGGCATCGACTGCATCGACCTGTACTACCAGCATCGCATCGACCCCAAGGTCGAGCCAGAGGTGGTTGCCGAGACCATAGGCGAGCTCATCCGCGAGGGCAAGGTCCGCGCCTGGGGCATCTCCGAGACGACCGAGGAGTACCTGCGGCGTGCCCACGCCGTGACTCCGGTCACCGCCATCGAGAACCGCTACTCCATGATGGCGCGCCAGCATGAGGCGATCTTCCCCACCTGCGTCGAGCTGGGCATTTCCTACGTTGCCTTCAGCCCGATGGCCGACGGCTTCCTCACGGGCGCTTACACGCCGCAGTCGAAGTTCGAGGGCAAGCAGGACTTCCGCGAGCGCATGCCGCAGTACACCGAGGAGGGCTACGCCAAGACCAAAGCCCTGCTCGACCTGCTGCAGGCCTTGGCGGACGAGAAGCAGTGCACCATGGGCCAGCTCTCGCTCGCGTGGATGATCAACAAGGACCCGCATATCATCCCCATCCCTGGCTCCCGCAAGCTGGAGCGCCTGCGCGAGAACTTCGGTGCGGCTAACGTACAGATCACGGTCGAGGAGATTGCGGCCATCGACGCCAAGCTCGACACGATGGAGTTTGACGTGTTTGGTGTCCATGCGGCCAGGTAGCCCCGTACGCAAAGACTGACAAAAGAGTGCCCGTCGGACCGATTGGATCGACGGGCACTTCTCGTATTGCGCTTGCGTGCGACGTGCAGACTCTGCCTGGTTATGCCCTGGCCTTCTTCTCCCACGGGCGGGTGGTCACGCGCCAGTGCAGGTAGGCGAGGCATGCGGCCGAGATGCCCGCAAGGACGATACCGCCGGCGATCGGCGCGGCGTAGGAGCCGGTGAGGTCGTAGGCAAAGCCGGCGACGGTCACACCCATGGCGGACGCGACGCTCGTGACCAGCGAGATGGTGGAGTAGGCGGTCGAGTACTGGGCGTCGCCGTAGAGATGGCGCGTGAGCAGGCTGATTCCTAGGGAGCCGATGGAGAAGCTCGTGCCAAAGAGGAAGCCGGAGGCAAGCAGGGCGCCCTGTCCGCCGAAGTTGAGGAGGATGAGGACGAGGCCGCAGATGGTGGTGGTGAGCGAGCAGATGATGGCCTTGAACACGCCGAAGCGGTCCGCGGTGGCGCCGAGCGCGAACTTGCTGAAGACGTTGCCCACCATGGAGGCGGAGAGCAACAGCGCGCCGATCTGGGCAGAGTAGCCGTAGTCCTGGGCGAGCGATGCCATGTGGCCCGCAAGGCTGGTGATGAGCACGATGCTCAGCACGAAGGTGATGAGCGCGGCAAAGGTGGGCGTGAGCATGCGGAAGCTGAGGCCAAGGCCATCCTGCGTGGTAGCGGTCTGCTCGTCGCCCTCAGACTTCTCCTCGGCGCCAAGCGGGAGAAGGCCCACCTCCTGCGGCGTCAGCGGGCACAAAAGCAGCACCGGCAGGATGGTGAGCAGCGTGAACCCCACGTAGCCGAGGTAGGCCATCTGATAGCCAAAGCGCTCGATACAGGCGGTGACGATGGGGCTGGCGATGGCCGAGCCGATGCCCGAGCCCGAGAGCGCGATGCCCGTGATGGTGCCGCGACCCTTGTCGAACCAGTTGCCGATATAGAGGGTGATGACCAGCATCGATACTGCGGCAAAGCCGATGCCTCGGATGAGTGCGGCGACGTTCATGATCATCGTGTTCGGGGCAAGTGCGATGGCCGCACCCGACGCGAGGATGAGCGCCGACGCCACCGTCAGGATGTTACGCATCTTGTGGCCACCGGCGATGGAGCGTGACATCACCGGCGTGAAGAAGCCAATCGCGAGGTTGGAGATGGACATGTGCAGCGTGATGGCACCTCGGCCAACACCCAACCCATCCGCCATGGGCGTGTAGAAGACGCCATAGGCATTGGGAAGTCCCATCGTGCCGCAGGCCATCAGGCAGACGAACAGTGCCACTTTGATGTACGGAAGCTTGCTCTTCATGGACTGGTCCCTTCTTTGCCAATCTTGTCATGCTTACGATAATCAACAACTGACACTGATATCAATCGCATTATGAGTTCAGAATCATTAGTAGAACTTATGGAACCATGTTTTGGCTGCCACTCGAACGAATGACTTGCACCACGCGCGGCACCTGCTCACCGAGCGCTCGTCGACCTCGCGGCGAAGGGCTTGTCCATGGGAGGCGGACCCTTGCTAGCATAGGCATATGACACAAACGGAAAGACAGCTGTGTGTGGGGGAGGGCTACTATGGCACGTTTTCCGGAGGGGTTCCTGTGGGGCGGTGCGACGGCGGCAAACCAGTACGAGGGAGGCTGGGACGAGGGCGGCAAGGGCCTCTCGGTAGCAGACTGCACCACCTATAAACCCGACGTGGACAAGACCGACTACCAGGCGCTGCACGGCATCACCGATGCGCAGGTCAAGGAGGCCGAGGCCTCCACGGACACGCATCAATACCCCAAGCGTCATGCCGTGGACTTCTACCACCGTTGGCGCGAGGACAGAGACCTCTTTGCCGAGATGGGCTTTAAGACCCTGCGTCTCTCCATCCAGTGGACGCGCCTCTACCCCACGGGCACGGAGGAGGAGCCGCTCGAGGCTGGCCTCAGGTTCTACGAGGACGTCTTCACCTACATGCGCGAGAAGGGCGTCGAGCCGCTGGTGACGCTGCACCACTACGAGCAGCCCGTCTACCTGGCAGACCACTTTGACGGCTGGTATGACCGCCGCGTGATCGACCTCTTCGTGCGCTTCGCCAAGACCTGTTTCGCACGCTATGGTCACCTGGTCAAGTACTGGCTTACGTTCAACGAGATCGACTCCGTCTTCCGCCACCCGTGGACCACCATCGGCTACTGCGCGGAGCGCTACCCGGCCGAAAAGCGCGAGGAGATGGTCTACCAGAGCGTGCACAACCAGTTTGTTGCCTCGGCGCTCGCCACCAAGGCGCTGCACGAGATGGTGCCGGGCGCCCTTATGGGCTGCATGCTCACCAAGACGACCACCTACGCGCTCGACTGTGACCCGCGCAACCAGGTCAAGGCACAGGCGCGCAACCGCGAGAACATGTTCTACTCCGATGTGCAGGTTCGCGGCGCCTATCCGATTTGGGTGAAGAAGTACTGGGAGCGCATGGGCATCCATGTGGACTTCGGCCTGGACGACGAGGCGATCCTCGCGCAGTATCCGGTGGACTTCGTGAGCTTCTCCTACTACAACACGATGGTCGACTGCGTCGACGCCGAGAGCCACGAGAAGGTGGGCGGCAACCTCGCCACCGGCGTCAAGAACCCGTACCTGCCCACGAGCGACTGGGGCTGGCAGATCGACCCGGAGGGACTGCGCTTCTCGCTCATCGAGCTCTGGGACCGCTACCAGAAGCCGCTCTTCATCGTGGAGAACGGCCTCGGTGCGCACGACACCGTGAACGCTGACGGTACGATCGATGACGACTATCGCATCGACTACTTCCGCCAGCACATCACGGCCATCGCGGAGGCAATCGAGGACGGATGCGAGGTCATGGGCTACACCCCGTGGGGCTGCATCGACTTGGTGAGCATGTCTACCTGCGAGATGTCCAAGCGCTATGGCTTCATCTACGTGGACCTCGACGACGAGGGCAACGGCACCTACGACCGAAGCCGCAAGAAGAGCTTCTACTGGTACCAGCGGGTCATCGCCACCAACGGCGAGGAGCTCGGTGACCTGTAGGCAATCCAAGCTGGTGGCTTTGGGAGGGGAGGAGCCTGATGGCCATCGATGTGGAACGACTGATCATGGAGGAATTGCTCGAGCTTGTGGAGCAGGAGGGTGAGCAGCTCGAGCGAATCACCGTCAAGCGGCTGCTCGAGCGCACGGGCGTGGCGCGCCAGACCTTCTACAACCATTTTCTGGACAAGTTCGACCTCATCTGTCGCACCTACGACAAGCTCATTATCAGCGAGTTCGAGCCCGCAGGTGCGGAGTTCGACTTCAGGGCGTCCCTGTTGGCGTCATGCGAGCGCATGTACGCGCACGGCACCTTCATGCGGCAGGCCTGTGCGATGAGTGGGCAGAACTGCTTGCGAGACCACCTCTTCGAACACTCACGCGCCTTCGACCTGGCGTGGCACCAGCAGCTTTGGGGTGATGAGTCGATGCCCGAGGCGCTGCGCTTTGCCACCGAGTACCATGCTGACGCTTCCACCTCGATGGCCCTCTCGTGGATACTCTCCGGCTTCCCGGTTCCCGCAGAGGAGCTGGTTGACCTGACGGTGCACATGCGAGCCTTGGGTATGGATCACCTGTTTGCCGACGCGCCTGGCGGCGGCAATCCCTACGTGCGGTAGACGTTCGGGCGCTTTCGTCCATTTGTGGATGCGGCTGGCATTTGGTGCCTTGGCACCAAGCCTAGGCGCGCCCATACTATTTGCTGGGAACCCATCTAGAGACGGGGGGAGTTCATGACCAAGATTGATGTGTTCGCTCACGTGCTGCCCGAGCGGTTCTATGCCAAGATGCGCGAGGTCGAGCCGGCCATTCCGGAGCGCTATGCCTTCTTCAACAACCCAGTGCTGGCCAACATGGACCTGCGCCGCTCCCATTGGGACGGCGAGACGCGTCAGGTGATCAGCCACGTGAACGCGCTGCCCGAGGACTACGTTGGTCCCGAGGAGGCCGCCGAGCTCTGCGCGATGGCCAACGAGGAGCTTCTCGAGATGCTGCGCGTAAACCGCGACATGTTCGAGGCCGCGGTGCTCATGGTGCCCATGAACAACATCGACGAGGCCGTGCGCATCGTGCACGAGCAGGTTGCCAGCGACCCCGACGTGGTAGGCGTGCAGATTTTCACGCGCGCCCTGGGCAAGAGCATCGCCGACCCCGACTTCCGCCCGCTCTTTGCGGCGCTTGCCGAGGTTGGGGCTCCTGCGTGGCTGCACCCGGTCTTCGACCTGCGCAAACCTGACAACAACCTGGTCTTCAGCTGGGAGTACGAGCTCACCCAGGCCATGATGCAGATGGTGCAGGCGGGGCTTCTGCAGGAGTTCCCCGACCTCAAGGTCATCTGCCACCACGCGGGCGGCATGGTGCCCTTCTTTGCGGGCCGCGTCGATCGCATCATGCCAGCCGACCAGGCTGCCGACATGCGCAAGTTCTACGTGGACACGGCCATCCTGGGCAACCCGCGCGCCCTCGACCTGGCGGTGGACTACTACGGAGCCGACCACGTGGTCTTTGGCACCGACGCGCCGCTGGGCATCCTGCCTGCAGGTGCCACCGCCGAAATCCTCGCGGCCATCGATGACATGCACATCACCGATGGGCAACGTCAGGGCATCTGGTCTGACAACTACCGCCGCCTTATCGGCTGACGTTGGACGTATGGGACGATTCGACATTCGAGTTTTAGCGAGAGAAGGAGAACGAAATGATTACCCGTCTGTTCAGGCTCGAGCGCGACATGGCATACGAGGAGGCTTTCATCGAGGTCGGTTCGCACAACCTCACCACGTCCATCAAGGTCGAGCCGGGCACGCTGGCCATGTACAGCACCCATGTGCCCGATGACCCCAAGACCTGCTACGTCTTCGAGGTCTACGCCGACGACGATGCTTACAACGTGCATGCAGCCTCCGAGCAGTTCGGCGCCTTCGTCAAGATGGCCGGCCAGGTGCTGACCGGCCGTGCGGTGTTCCCGCTGACGCCGCGCCTCATGCTTGAGAAGTCCGAGCCGCTCTTTGTGGATGGCCCCAACGAGATCGAGCCGCACCTGGTCTTCGTGGACGTCAAGCCGGGCAACGACGAGGCATTTGTCGCGGCCATCACCGCCAACATGCGCAAGGCGATCGAGGTCGAGCCGGGCGTGCTGGTCATGTACGGCGCCACGCTGGCTGACGACCCCAATCGCTGGGTGTTCTGGGAGGTCTATGCCAGTGCGAAGGCCTACGCCGCGCACCGCGACACCCAGCACTTCAAGGACTACATCGCGGCGACCGAGGACATCGTTGCTGGCAAGGAGTTCTTCGTGCTGACGGCTGACACCCTCGTGAACAAGGGCTCGCTCAACTAGCATATGGCAGCATAGTTGCAAGCAGTGGCGCTGCCGTGTCCGCCATTGTGGGCATCTCCAAAACCAGCTAAGCTTTTGCAATTAGGGATGGGGGTTCTCACAATGGACGAGGGACATGGCAGCGCTTTTCTTTGACGTCGACGGCACGCTTATCGACAGCTATCACAACGTCAGGCGCCCTTCGCCTGCGGTGCGCGCCGAGCTCGCGCGCGTGCAGGGGCTTGGGCACAAGATCTTTCTGTCGAGTGGTCGGCCGCGCATGCTGTTGACACCCACCTTGCTGGAGCCCGGCTTCGACGGCCTGGTGCTGCTCAACGGCGGTTACGTGGAGATGGGTGGCGAGTCGCTCTACGAGGAGCGCATGGACCTGGACCTCGCGCATCAGGTCATCGACTTCCTCGAGGAGCTTGGCTACGAGTACCTCATCGCCTGTGCGCGCAACATCTACACGCTGCCGACCAACCGTGCTATGCGGGAGTTCTTCTCCGACGGCGGGTATGGGGGCATCTTCACCTACGAGTTCGACGTGGACCAGGTGCTTCCGCAGGCCATCAAGATGGAGGCGATGATACCCACCGAGGAGCGTCCTGCCGTTATCGCCCAGGTGGCCGAGGTGCTGGGGCCAAAGATTAGCTGTGACAGCCATGGCGGAGAGGGCACCTTCGAACTCTATCCAACGGCAATATCCAAAGCCAAGGGCATTGGCGTGACGCTCGAGCGCCTGGGGCTGGGCGTCGAGGACGCCTATGCCTTCGGCGATGGCACCAACGACCTGGAGATGATTCGCTACTGCGGATGTGGCGTGGCCATGGGCAACGCCGAGGACGTGGTCAAGGCGGAGGCGGACATCGTGTGCCCGCCCGTGTGGGACGACGGACTGGCCCAGATACTGCGCGAGCTGTTCTAGCCGTGGGAGCCAAGGCCGAGAGAGACCGCGGGGTTGCCAGGCGCTTCGTCGTCTCCGTCATGCTTTTGTTCGCTTGCCCTTCGCTCATGGCAGCCTTCTCGCGCTGGGGTGGCGCGCTCTTTCCCGCCTATCGCAGCCTGTCAAAGACCTGGATTGGCCTTCTTTCGTCGCTGGCGAGCGTGGCACCCTTTGCCCTCTGGGACTGGCTTGTGGTGACGCTTGCTGTTTTGTCGGTGATTGCGCTGGTCAGGTGTCTGCGTGGACGAGGGCGGCTGCTTGCATTGATCTCCTGGATAGCCTTGGCTGCGGCGTTGACGCTGTTCTCGTTTGTGGCGGGCTGGGCGCTCAACCATTACGCGCCGCCTTTGGCCGGCGAGCTCGGCCTTGAGGTGCGGGAGTATTCCGCCGACGAGCTGGCAACGGCAACCGAGCACTACCTGACCGAAGCGGCATCGCTTGCGCCCGAGGTGCCACGCAACGACGACGGCTCCCTCGCCGAGCAGGACTTTTACGAGCTTGCGGGCATTGCGGGTGCGTCGTATGCGGGTCTCGCCCAGAGTCATCCGATCTTCTCTGGGTCGACGCGCCCAGTGAAGGCGCTCCTTCTGTTTGGCGAGCCCCTCCTGTACAGCGGGCACACCGGCATCTTCTGGGCGCCGACGGGGGAGTCGGGCGTACCGCTTAACGACCCGCCAGCTGACCTGCCTTTTGTCATGTGCCACGAGGCGGCCCATCGGCTGGGGCTGGCCAGCGAGCAGGAAGCCAACTTTGCCGCCTATCTCGCATGTGCGGCGAGCGATGACGTGCGCCTGCGCTACTCAGGCGCCTATAACGCCTTTGTATACTGCTGGAACGCGCTTTATAACGCAGATGGCGAGCGTGCCGTGCAGCTGCTGCAGGATGCAGCGGAAGGCGAGGCAGGGGAGGGCGTCGTCCTCGTGTGGGCAGACCGTCTGGCGACACACGAGGCCTACAATGCCTATGAGGGCACCTTCGAGAAGGTGGGCACCACCGTCAACGACACCTACCTCAAGAGCTTTGGCGAGAGCTCGGGCGTGCGCTCCTATGGGCTTGTGGTCGACCTGCTCATCGCTTGGCAGCTGCGTTAGATCTGGTAGCACCAAACGGGTTCGGGACTGCCAAATTGACGGATGACAATCTCCTGGTCCTTGACGAAGACGCGTCCGTTCTCGGGCACAGACTCCACCACGAAGGCGCTGCCGCCGATGACCGATCCAGAGCCGATGTAGGTGTTGCCACCTAGCACGCTGGCGTTTGAGTAGACGGTCACGTAGTCGCCCAGCGTGGGGTGACGCTTAGTGCCGGAGAGCGCCTGGCCCTTGCGCGTGGAGGTGGCGCCCAGCGTGACGCCCTGGTAGATCTTGCCATGTGTACCGATCTCGGTGGTCTCGCCGATGACGACGCCCGTGCCGTGGTCGATGAAGAAGTACTCGCCGATGGTGGCGCCGGGGTGGATGTCGATGCCCGTCTCGCTGTGGGCCTTCTCGCTCATCAGGCGCGGGATCAGGGGCACGTCGCGGATGTAGAGCTCGTGGGCGATGCGGTGCACGAAGATGGCGCGCAGGCCGGGGTAGCAAAGGATGACCTCCTCGCGGCTGTGGGCTGCCGGGTCACCCTCGAAGGCCGCCTCGGCATCCTTGAGGATCAGGCGATGGATGCGTGGTAGCGCCTCGACAAACTGGTCGGCAACGGCGCTTGCGCGCTTGCGGGCGACCTCCTCGTCGAGGTCGCAGTCATCGTAGAGCAGGGCGCGAAAGACCTGGTCGCCCAGCACGCGCTCGATGCGTAGCAGACGCTCCTCCACGAGGTTCTCGCTGCTCACGCCTGCCAGGGTCTCGTCGTCGAAGTAGCCCGGGAACATCAGGCTGCGAATCTCGTTGAGCAGCTGGTAGATGATGGCGCGTCGCGGAAAGACGCGCTTGTGCTCGCGGATGAAGTCGTTCTGGGCGTCATAGCCACTCATGATGGCGGCGGCGCGCGCCTTGAGGCTCTTGGTCTGCATGGCTCCCCCTGCATGCCGGACGGTTTGGAGAACTATATCCTAGCAGATTACAAGGAATTAACCATTGCAGGTTGGTATCGTCTTGACGACAGGGGAGCGCCTCTGTTTTCCAAATTCAGAATGCTAGTAGCATAAGAAAAGTGACACTCACAGTTGATACTTGACCACTAACAAATAAGTGGTGGTTACAACGCTAAATGTTTCGAAATTGTTACGTACACTGTCCTGCGCTACTCGGATGCCCTCAAAAGGGCCATCGCACAAGGAGGAATGACAGAATGTACGGACATCATCGGTTCTCGGAAGCTGCCAAGGCGCTTATCGTCGCCGCAACGGCCACCTCGCTCATTGCTGCGCCGACCACGGCGCTCGCCTGCACGCAGGTGTACATGGGACCCGAGCTCACGGCCACGGGCGAGACCATCTATGGGCGCTCCGAGGACGCGGCCAACCGCTATCTCAAGGAGTTTGGCGTTCAGCCGCGCACCGATGGCAAGACGTATTGGAGCGGGGAGAACGGTCCCGACCAGGATGCGACCATCAACTTCACGCGTACTTCTCCCGGCGCAACCTATCGCTACACCTTCGTGCGCGACCTGCCCGAGGACTGGGATGGTGCCGAGAAGCCGTACTCCGAGGCTGGCACCAACGAGTGCGGCGTGAGCGTGGATGCCACCCTCACCACCGCCTGCAACGACGCCATCGCTGAGGCAGACCCGCTGCTGGACAACGGTATCGGTGAGTACAACGTGACCGATGTCATCCTCTCCGAGGCATCCACTGCCCGTGAGGGCGTCGAGCTCCTGGGATCCATCATCGACGAGCAGGGCTCGCAGGACTGCAACCAGATCTGGATCGCCGATGCCAACGAGGTGTGGAACTTCCAGCAGCTCTCCGGCCACCAGTGGATTGCCGTGCGCATGGCCGCCGACACCGCCTCGCTCAACCCCAACATGAGCAACCTCCAGTTTGCCGTCGACCTCGATGACTCCGAGACCTGCCTGCATTCGGCCGACCTGATTGCTGTTGCCGAGAAGGCGGGCACGCTGGTCAAGGATGACAAGGGTGCGGTCAACGTCGCCAAGAGCTACGGCCTCGATGACGAGGGCGCCGGCCAGGACACCCGCTACGTGCAGGGCCACAAGTTCTTTGGCCAGGACCTCAAGGCAGGCACCGACTACACGCTTGACGAGGATGGCGCCGTAGACACCATCGCCGACCCGCAGCTCTTTTTCAAGCCTGCTCGCTCCGACTACAGCCTGTTTGAGATGCTGCGCTCGGTGGCGGCTCGTGGCGAGGGCACCGACGTGGACGCCAACGCAAACGACAAGCTCTATGCCATCGGCAACAACCGCACGGTGGAGTGCCACATCTTTGAGACCCGTGCCGGCCTCGACCCGGATATCGCCACCGTGCAGTGGGAGGCGCTGTCGCGCGGCGAGTTCAGCGTGTACGTGCCTGGATACTCCGCACTGCTGACGCAGGTCGACCCCGAGCTCTATCCCAGCCACAAGGACTTCGACTCCGCCCACGTGGGCAACGAGAACGAGTTCGAGCGCGATGACGAGGGCAACCGCGTCTACAAGGACGAGCTGATTGCCGAGAACGAGGCCCTGGCCATGCAGGACAGTGGCAGCAAGTCGCTCGCGTACCTGTTCATGGACCTCAACACGCTCTCCTACAACCATCGTGGCGATGTGGCCGATGGCGTGCACGCCTACCTCGACGCGCTGCAGAAGGAGATCATCTCCCAGCAGGAGCAGGTTGACGCAAAGATGCAGGAGATCTCCGACGGTACTCAGCGCATCGCCTTCGCCAACGAGGCACATGCCGAGGCATCGCGTGAGGTGTACGAGCGTGGAAACGCCCTTCTTGGCGAGGTCCGCTCCTATCTCGAGGCTGGCGACTTCTCTGCGCCGTTTGCCCCCTCTGGCCTGAACGAGGATGGCACGCTTGCCGAGCCGCTTGCCTACGCCGACCACATGGCCGAGTTCGACGTCGAGGCCGCTGCTGCTGACGTTGTCGAGCCTGTCGAGGAAGCTGAAGCTGAGACCGAGGCCGAAGCCGAGACCGAAGCCGAAGCCGAGGCCGCTCCGGAAGAGGGTGGCATCCGCGGACTCGACCTGTTTGGCTTCTTTGCCGCCTTTGCCGCGCTGATCGCCTTCTCCAAGAAGAACAAGTAGTCTCAAGACCCTCAAGTCAGGTCTGTCGTGAAAAGCGCCGCCCCTCCCAACCTTCAGAGGATGGGAGGGGCGGCTTTTTGGCTGTCACCGTCATGCAGGCTTTTGGGTGGGGTTGCCGCTCTAGCTTCAAAGGTCCCTCTATGAGTATGCTTCCTATAGGGGAGGGCACCATCAAGGAGGGCGAGGACATGCGTATCGCAATCATCGAACCGCTGGGGGTCGACGAGGGCCTGGTACACGAGTTGATGGGAAAGATCGAGGGTTGCACCTACGAGTACTTCACCGATCGAAGCGTGGACCAGGGGGTACTGGCGGAGCGCGCCAAAGACGCAGACGTCATCGTGGTGGCTAATGCGCCGGTGAGCAAGGTCGTGCTTGAGGCGGCTCCGAATCTCAAGTTGCTCTCTGTGGCGTTTACCGGCCTCGACCATATAGACCTTGCGTACTGCGAGGAGCACGGCATCAAGGTTGTCAACTGCGGTGGATATGCCACCGAGGCGGTCGCGGAGGAGGTCTTTGGCCTTGTGCTGTCGCTTTACCGACATCTCTTGGAGTGTGATCGGAGGTCGCGCACGAGTGGAGACAGAAGCGGCCTTGTCTTCCGTGAGCTGCGTGGCAAGACGCTTGGTCTTGCGGGCAACGGCGCCATCGCCCTGCGCGTGATGGAGCTTGCCCATGCGTTTGGCATGACGGTGCTCTGTCATGCCCGCAACGAGCGACCCCTTGAGGGCGTAACGTACGTCACGCTGGACGAGCTGTGTGCCAAGAGCGATATCCTCAGCATTCACGTGCCGTCCGTCTCCGCCACGTTCCACATGATTGGCGAGGCGCAGATTGCGCAGATGAAGCCTGGCGCCATCCTAATCAATACGGCACGCGGCCCCATTGTGGACACCAATGCGCTGGTGGCGGCGCTCGAGGAGGGCCGCATTGCCGGTGCTGGTCTTGACGTGCTTGACACCGAGCCGCCCTTCGACGAGGACCTTGCCATCCTGCATGCGCCGAACACGATACTGGCACCGCACATCGGCTTTGCCACAAGAGAGGCTATCGACGAGCGCGCCTATATGGCCATCGACCACGTGCGGGAGTTCCTCGGGCAATAGGGTGACAAACGAGCTGGGAGGCGAGGCCGCTTTCCCAGCTCGGTTTTGAAGAATCAGGGGTGCTGAGACGACCGCCCTCCAGGCGGAATACCAATCAATGACTCGGTGATCGAGACCACACGGCGGAATCGCGGGGTGAAGACGGATCAGCAGAAATAAATCCGTTTTCTCGTTGACAGTAAGAAACAGATTGGTAACATAGGAACCGAAATATTACAGAAATGTTTCGCGGCATCTGGAGGGGTTGGACATGGGAGCACTGTACATCATCGGGGCCCTGGCGCTGGCAGGTATCGTCGAGGAGATCTTCGCTGCGCTGAGCGGTAACGCCAAGGTTGGCAACTACGACTATCACTTTGCTACGGGCGTCGGCGCAGTCTTTGGCACGCGCTAAACGCAACTCACAAAACTGACGACTCGGGGAGCGGGGCACGAGCCCCGCTCTTTTTTCCGTGAGGCGTTGGGATGGCCAATCAAAAGGAACCGTCCCAAATAGTCGGCCATCCCAACACCTCACGAGGTGGCGAGCCAGGCCAGAAGCTGGCGCTCCTGCTCCGGCCCCCACCAGTCACGGTATCCAGCGCGGCTGGGATGGATGGGGTCGAGCATGTAGAGACCGCGCAGCTCGTCGCTGATGTCGTTGAAGGCCTGCGGTGCCCACAGGTCGAGGATTCCGATCTTCCACTTGTCACGCACCCGTAGCAGAAGCTCGTACATCCGAGCGTAGGGCTCGCTGTCGTAGCGGCTGCCGGTAAAGAAGGCGATGGGGCAGTCCCAGGTCTGGCGCGCGTAGCATACGATGTGCTCGATGGCTCCCGCGACGGTCGAGGTGTCAAAGCTCTCGAGGTCCGTGGCATCACCCACCGACCCGAGGGGCAGTTCTTTGGTGGCATCGTTGGTCGAGAGCTGGCAGACAAACAGGTCGAGCGGCTGGTCTTTGGGAATCTCCACGTGCAGGCGCGGGATGTAGCAGCTGTCGTCAAGCGTGACGAGCGTGGTGCCGGAGACGGCAGACTTGATCAGCGTGCACCCGAGTCGTCGCGAGAGGTATTCGCCCACGGCGAGTCCCATCGATGCCGCGCCAAATGCGACCGACGAGCCGAGGATGGCCATGCGCCCCTCTGCCAGAGGGCTGTCCTCCAAGGGCTGGATTGCGTCAAACGAGTAGGTGGCGGCGTTTCCCGGGGCCTCGGCGATAAGGCGCTCGATCTCCTCCTGTGTCATCCCTATCGTCTCCCCTTTTGCCGCTCCTGTGCGTCGAGCGTGCGATTGCGCAGATAGATAATCCAGTTGGCTACAAGTGCCAACAGGTTGAAGATGTAGACGCCCAAAACCCAACTGATGTTGTGACCCACGAACTTTGCCGAGATGCCACAGACGTAGCCCAGGGTGATCAGCGCGAGAAAGGCTGCCGAGGTACTCCTTGCCGTGCGCGCCTGCCATGCCTTCCAGGCGTTGACGGGCCACGAGATGCCAAAGCAGATGAGCATCATCGCCTCGAGGACGGTTGCCATGAGGGCTCCTTTCGGTGAGGGCGGAATCTATTCGAGTGAGAGGACGAGACCTGGTCGTAGAGTCTCCACATGCCCTGGCAGCAGAGTCTCCAGCATGTGATCGGCGTGCGCTCCGGTGCAATGTCCGGTGCAGAGCCTCCCGATCCCGAAGTCGCGGACCGCCTCTGCCACTTGCTCGATCTCCGCATCGCTGGCGTGTATCAGGTGCAG
>CAMYZR010000008.1 GCA_947303905.1 uncultured Atopobiaceae bacterium | reverse complement strand
CCTGTCCCTGGAGCTCCTCGACGCGTGCCTCGCCCTCCTCAATCTGCCCCGCGAGCTCGTCGAGCTCGCCCTGGACGACGGCCACCTGCTCACGGACCTCCTGCGAGGTCTCGCCCCATGCGGGAACGGGTGCGCCCACAAGCGCAAGACCAAGGGCCAGACTCAACGCCCCCATTGCTCTGCGATTCATCTCGACCCTCCCTTCCCGCTTGGCATGTGGCGCGCACACGTGTGCGCAAGCGAACACAACTGTACCATGAAGCGCCTCCACAACCGAAACCTGCTGCGTGCATCGTGTGAAAACTGCAGGTAAGCGAGCCGTCCGCACGGCAGCGCCAAGACACGGGCACACTGCCTCGGCGCTTCAGGGCAAACGGTGTCGACTGCTTGCGCTACCATGGTTCTCCACGCCGCGCGACCGCGGACCCTCTATCCAGGTGGTGACCATGCTCAAGGTACGCAATGCCATTCTCCATGTGTTCGACTTCGAGACGGGGGGCAAGTATCTCTCCGACCGCGAGCTCGACCTCTCTGAGAGGCCCACGCGTTCGTACGTGCAGCGGCACCTCCGCAAGGTGTCGACCAGCCCCGAGAGCCATCATGGCGAGTTCTGCGAGGGCAGCACCTTCGCCGAGAAGATCGCCGACTACTTTGCCGGCCGCGAGGAGTTCGTGGCCCTCTCGCAGGAGATTGGCGTGTACTTCTGGGAGGAGCTGCGCAAAAGCGACGACCCGGGGCAGTGCGACGTGCTGGTGGCGGACTTCGAGGACACCGACGCCGTCCAGGGCAAGGCACAGGCGGCAGGCACGACCGTTGGCGACGCGCTCGCCAAGGCGATGGAGCAGGACGCCTATGACGCGCCTCCCGCACGGCGCTTCGCCGTGATACTGCTGCCCCGCCGCCAGGCGTTCGTGCACGACCTGCGCAGCGTCGACGGTCAGGCGTCCAACGACGTGGTGCGCACCGACGCGGCACTCCCCAACCCCACCCAGAAGGTGGAGTCCTACCTGCTCGTCGATGCTGATACCCTGGCCATCGACTTCAACGACCGCCCGCGCCAGATTGCGGGCCGCGACAGCCTCATCATCCCCGACGGGCTCCTGCAGTGCAGCACGCAGGCATCCAGCCGTGAGGTCATCGCCAGCGTCACCAAGATCGTGGAGGACGTGGCCGAGGAGTATGGCATCACCCCTGCGCTCGCCGTGTCCGAGGCCAAGGCGTATGTGGCCGAGCGGGCCGAGATGGGCGAGGTCGTGCTGCCCCAGGAGGTCGGCGAGCGCGTGTTCGAGGACGCACCGCAGATGCGGGAGACCTACGAGCGAAAGGCCCGCGAGGAGCGCCTGCCCGAGGAGGTCCCCGTGCGTCGCGGTGCCGCCAATCGCATGACCAAGAACCACCGCATCCGCACGGACACGGGCATCGAGATCACCTTCCCGTCAGACCTCGCCCGCAAGCCCGAGCTCATCGAGTTCGAGCGCGAGGAGGACGGGACGATGCGCATCACCATCAAGGGCATCACGCACATCGAGAACCGCTAGGGCTGGCACTTCTCCCAGGGGCTCAGTAGCGGTTGTGCACGTGCTCGGCAAAGCCGCGCAGGTCGTTCAGCTCCAGCGTCGAGCCGTCGTCGAGCCTCACGAAGCCACTGAAGGTGCCGAACACCTGGTGCTGGTCGCTGATCACGATGTGCGCCAGGTCGAGGAGGTCGCTGCGGTCCAAAGTCGGCGTGAAGATGAGGTCCAGGCGGTTCTCCTCGTCATGCACCCACCACGGCGCGAGGTAGTTGAAGGCCCCGTCCTCGCCCGCGGGAATCTCGAAGGTCAGGCGCCCGAGCTTGTGCGCCACCCCGTCCACGAAGACCATGTTCTCGCTCGCGGCCGAGGTGTCACCAAAGCCATACCCGAGGTTGAAGCCCACCACATGGCCCGCCTGACGACCCTGCGCGGCACTCCAGTACCACACGTTGTCATAGGTCCAGACCCCGCGTCCCCAATCGAGCAGGCCGAAGGCGTCCTCGTCGAACTCCCACAGCTCGGCGCCGACGCGAACGCCGCCGCGCGCACGCATGCCGATGATCTTGCGGTTGTAGTAGAAGGCACGCTCGTTCTCGGCCCAGGGCGTGGCAATGACCATGGAGTCGCGCGGCTTCTCGTCGAGCAGCAGCTCCACCTCGAGGTCGCTTCCGGGCGTGAAGTCGCTCATGGCAAACGAGAGGCGCCTGCCCGCTGGCGTGTGGACAAAGCTCACCTTGCAGCGCTTGTTCTGCCAGCTGATGTCACCCTCGTCAGAGCTCGTCGGCAGCCCCATGCGACCCATGGGCGCAATGACCATCTCGCTTGTCGTGGTGTGGCTCGCCTGTTCGAAGTCGAGCACGGCAGCGGAGACGAGCCCCGCGTAGCCCAGGTCGGAGAAGGTGAGCGCGACGGCATGGCGATCGTCGTTGATGAGGTAGTAGTCCCAGTCCTTGATCCGCCAGGCAGGGGCGGCGATGCGGTCATGCGAGTAGTCGAAGGGCGGTCGGAACGCATAGCCCGGCTCGCGCAGATGCCCCTTCTCGTCCAGCAAAGGTCCCGTACCCTCAATCAGATGCTCGGCCATGGCGCCTCCTCTAAAGGGACGGGCCCGGACGAGATCACAGCTCATCCGGGCCCGTCAGCTGGTATTTTGCAATCTCTACCTGCCACGATAGCGCATCATGACACGGGACAGCTCTTCCTCTCCGTCAATGTAGGCTGCGAGCGCCTGCTCGGGGTCCTTTCCGTGGAAGATCTTGCACAAGCCGCAGAGGTCGCAGTTGGCTATGCACTGGAAGCGCTCTCGCACGTACGCCGCACGCTCCTCGCGCGTGGACGAGCTGATGCTTGGAGCCATCGCCTCACTCCTCCCCCTTTGGCCTTCGTGGCCGCTCTCCCTGCGCGGGCAGGCGCCCCGCACGACGCAGCGCATCCCGCAAGATCCATTCCACCTGTCCGTTTGCGCTGCGCATGTCGTCGGCAGCCCATCTCTCGATGGCCTCCCAGACCGATGGGTCTATGCGGAGGGGATATTGCTTGCGCTTTGCCACGGTACGCCGCCTAGTTGTAGAGGGTGCCGGTGTTGACCACGGGCTGCGCCTCGCTCTCGCCGCACAGCACCACCATGAGATTGGTGGCCATCGCAGCCTTGCGCTCGTCATCGAGCTCGATGTTGCCTCCCTGGCTCAGCTGGTCGACGGCCATCTCGACCATGCCCACCGCACCTTCGACGATCTTCTTGCGCGCGGCGATGATGGCTTCCGCCTGCTGGCGGCGGAGCATCGCCTGGGCGATCTCGGGGGCGTAGGCCAGGTGGGTGAGGCGTGCGTCGATAACGTCGACGCCGGCGACCTCAAGGCGGCGGTCAAGCTCGATGCGCAGGGCCTCGGAGACCTCCTCGATGTTGGTGCGCAGCGTGATGGCGCTGGCCAGCGTGTCGTCATCCTCCATATGGTCGTAGGCGTAGATGCTGGCCACGTGGCGCAGCGCGGTCTCGGTCACGGTGTACACGAAGCTCTCGTAATCATCCACGTCAAACACGGCCTTTGCGGTGTCCACGACGCGCCAGACCAACACGGTCGCAATCTCGATGGGGTTGCCCATCTTGTCGTTGACCTTGATGCGCTCGCCATTGTAGGTGCGGGCACGCGTGCTGATCTTGGAGCTGTGCTGGTGGCCGCGCGACTTGAGGGCAGAGGCCTTGTCACTGGAGGCGACCTCGTCCACCGATATGACCTGCTGGCTCGACGAGCCCAGGTCGCGGGAGTAGAAGGGGTTGGCCCAGCGCAGGCCCTCGTCGCGGACGGTCCCCACGTACTTGCCAAAGAGCACGCAGACGCGCGCCTGGCCGGGCTGCAGGGTGAAGAACCCGCAGGTCGCAATGATGGTAGCCGTGAGCAGCAGCGTGAAGAAGATGATCGCAAGCAAGGCAGAGAAGCCGCTCTCGGCTGCGATCACGCTGACGATAAACCCGACGATGCTCACCAGATACCCCAGAACGACCACGCCAAGCATGAGCCAACCACTTGCCGCATGTGCATTCTTCTCGACACTCATCGTACATTCCTTTCATGGCGGGGGGCTGCCCTCCCCCATGGAGGCGCTACCCCCGTAGCAGCTCCGTGCTGCTGAACTCATTGTGATATCACTTTGGTTTCTTGTCAAGGAAAATCGCCGTCCTCACAGACGACGATCGCCAAATAAAAGGGCAGCCCCGAAGAGAGACTGCCCCGGATACCTTGAGCATGGGATGGCGGTTATGACGCCTCGAGCACCGCCTTGAGGAAGCCCTTGAGACGCTCGCTCTTGGGGGCGCCAAAGACCTGGTCGGGCGTGCCCTCCTCGGCGATTACGCCGCCGTCGATGAACAGGACGCGGTCTGCCACCTGACGCGCGAAGCCCATCTCGTGGGTCACGACGACCATCGTCATGCCCTCGATAGCCAGCTTCTTCATGACGTCCAGCACCTCGCCGACCATCTCGGGGTCGAGCGCCGAAGTCGGCTCGTCAAAGAGCATGAGCCCCGGCTTCATGGCCAGCGCGCGGGCGATGGCCACGCGCTGCTTCTGGCCGCCAGAGAGGCTGCGCGGCATCGCATCGGCCTTGTCGGCCAGACCGACGCGGGTCAGCAGCTCGTGTGCCGTGGCCTCTGCCGTGGGCTTGTCCATCTTCTTGCGCAGGATGGGTGCGATGGTGATGTTGTCGAGCACCGAGAGGTGCGGGAACAGGTTGAACTGCTGGAAGACCATGCCCACGTCCTCGCGCAGCTCGTCGATGTTCTTGGCGTTCTCGTCCATCAGGTGGCCGTCCACCTTGATGGTGCCGGACGTGGGCTGCTCGAGGCAGTTGATGCAGCGCAGGAAGGTCGACTTGCCAGAACCGGACGGTCCGATCACGCACACGACCTCGCCCGTCTCGATGTCGCAATCGATGCCCTTGAGGATCTCCTTCTCGCCGAACGACTTATGAAGGTCGCGAATCTCTACCTTAATCAAGGGACACCTTCCTCTCCACGATGCGTGCCAGAACGGTCAGAAGATAGATGACGATGAAGTACAGGATGCCGACCATGATCCACACCTCGAAGGAGCGGAAGGTGCGTGCGATGATCTGCGAGCCCATCTTGGTGAGCTCGGCCAAGCCCAGCACCGAGATGATGGACGTGTCCTTGATGGTGATGCACCACTGGTTGACCACTGACGGAATGCAGATGCGGATCGCCTGGGGGATGACGATGCGCCACGTTGTCTGGCTCTTCGAGAGGCCGAGGCTACGCGCCGCCTCGGTCTGGCCGGGGTCCACGGCCTGGATGCCGCCGCGGAAGATCTCGGACATGTAGCCACCTGCGTTGAGCGAGAGCGCGATGACGCCTGCGGTGAAAGCCGTCATGCGAATACCCAGCACGCCTGTGAGGCCAAAGTAGATGAAGTAGCCCTGCACGAGCAGCGGCGTACCGCGAATGATGGCCACGAACGTGCGGTTGATCGCACGGAAGAGGGGGACGCTGGACATTCCCATCAGCGAGGCAATGATGCCTATGACCATGGCGATGGCTAGCGACACGAAGGACAGCTCGAGCGTCAGCCGCATGCCCATCAAAAACAGCGGCATCGACTGCGCCAACAGCTCAAAAAATCCCATGGGTGCAGCTCCCTTCCTCTGGCAACCCTGCAAAATAGCGCCAGACACCTCCAATCACCGCATGGCACGAGGGCGTCTTGGCACATAGAGGACCCTCTCCGCGGCTGCGGAGAGGGTCTCCAAAGAGCGTATGCTAAAGCAGCTTATCCGAGATAAGTAGCAACAATCTCGTCATACTTGCCGCTCGACTTGATGTTGGCCAGACCCTTGTTGAACTTCTCGAGCAGCTCGGTGTTGCCGTCCTTGACGATGGCGAAGCCATAGGGAGTCGCGAACTCGTCGGCCTCCTCACCGATGATCTTGAAGTCGACGCCCTCGGCACCGTCGGAATTCGCAAACTGCTGGATGGCAAAGCTCATAACGGGGGTGTCCTCGAAGCAGCAAGCGGAGTTGCCAGCGGTGACGTCCTGGTACATCGTAGCGGAGTCATCGAAGGTGACGGTCTCGAAGCCATACTGGCTCGCGATGCTCTCGGCCCAAAGCGAGCTCTGGGTGCCGTTCTTGACGGCGACCTTCTGGTCCTTGAGGTCGTCGAGCGAGGCGATCTCGCTGGAAGCGAGTGCGGCGGCGCAGACGGTGGAGTCATAGTAGGGATCGGAGAAGTCGAAGATCTGAGCGCGCTCCTCGGTGATGGACATGCCAGCGATGACGCCGTCAGCCTGACCGGTCTTGACGTACTCGAGTGCGGTCTGGAAGCCCACGGAATCCATGGTGTACTCGAAGCCCTGGTCCTCGGCGATCGCGGCGAAGAGGTCCATGTCGATGCCGACCATCTTGCCACTGGCATCGGCAAACTCGAAGGGGGCAAACAGGGTATCGGTGACGATCTTGTAGCTGGTGCTACCACCTGCGGCGCCACCATTGCCGCAAGCCGCGAGTCCCATGGACGCAACGGAGCCCAAACCGAGCATGAGTGCCTGACGACGACTGAGCATTACGGACATGATGTTCCTCCTCTTTTGACAAGAAGTCTTCGCTCCCCACCAAGAGCATTATCTATGAAATCATTCTCACACTAATGTGCTGCCATGACCGAATATATCCAAACGGTTAACGAGTCTGTTACTTTACATTTGAACAACCAGGGTGGCAAAACCACACCCAAATCGGTGGGTACGGTGCAAAAGCCATCAACGGGGAAGGACAACCGAGACGGAGCCCTTCCCCGCCCGATTGTCTACTCCTCAGACTCCTCCGCGGATTCGTCCTTGTCGCCCGGCTCGTCCTCGCCAGCCGCCTGGGACTCGTACACCTTGAGCAGCACGCCCGAATAGCCAGGAATGCTGATGGTCAGCTTGCCATCCTCGAAGTCCATGCGCTCTGCGCCAGGCGTCGTGCTTCCGTTGAAGCGATCCCAGTCGGTGTTGAGCAGCACCTCGCAGGCCGCCGCCTCCGGCACTGCCAGCTCATAGTCGGACTGCGGCTCCTCGCCCATATTGAACACGGCCACCAACCGCTCGCCCGCGTTCCTGCGCTCGATGGCGTAGAGGCAGCGCTGCTCCTGATGGCAGTCAAGCCAGGAGAATCCGGGGCCGTAGTAGTCCCACTCGCTCAGCGCGCCATGGTCGAGATAGAGCGCCGACAGCTCGGCCATGTAGCGGGCGAACGCGTCGTGGACGGGATAGTCCAGCATGGCCCAGTCCGGCTCGCGTCGCTCGTCCCACTCGCGCATCTGGCCGAACTCGCCACCCATGAAGTTGAGCTTCTTGCCGGGATGCACGTACATGTACAGGTAGAAGACACGCGCCTGCGGGAACTTGTTCCAATAGTCGCCGTACATCTTGTTGAGCACCGTCGCCTTGCCGTGCACGTTCTCGTCGTGCGAGAGCGGAAGCAGGTAGCGCTCGTTGGGGAAGTACATCATCGAGAAGGTCAGCTTGTGGTAGTTGTCCTTGCGCTCGTCGGAGGTCTTCTTGAAGAAGTCGAGCGTGTCGTTCATCCAGCCCATGTCCCACTTGTAGTCAAAGCCCAGGCCGCCCTCCTCCGGGGCCTTGGTGGTGCCGGGATAGTCGGTGGAGTCCTCCGCGGCAAGGATGCAGCCGGGATGCATGAGCTTGAGGCCGCCATTCATGCGTGCGACGAAGGCCACGTTCTGGTTGTTGACGCCACGTGCCGGGTCGCCCATCCAGTAGATGATGCGGCTGATCGCGTCCATGCGGAGGCCGTCAAAGTGGTAGGTGCCCATCCAGTAGTTGGCGCACGACTGCATGAAGCTGCAGCTCTCGCCGCGCGAGTACATGAAGTTGCAGCTGCCCCACTCGGAGACGCCCACGTCGTTGTTGGGGTACTCGTAGAGCGACGTGCCATCGAAGTTGCGCAGGCCCCAGTCGTCCAGGGCAAAGTGCACCGGAACAAAGTCGAGGATGGCGCCGATGCCCGCCTGATGGAGACGATCGATGAGCTCCATCAGCTGCTTGGCCGTGCCGTAACGACTGGTAGGCGCGAAGAAGCCCGTGCCCTGATAGCCCCACGAGGCGTCATCGGGATACTCGGCTATCGGCATGAACTCGACGTAGTTGTAGCCGGCCTTGGTGAGGTAGTCGATGAGCGGCTCGGCAAGCTCGTCGTAGGTGTACCACAGGCTGGGGTCGTCGGCCGGCTCGGTGGCAGCGTCGCCACCCTTCTTGCGCCAGCTGCCCAGATGCATCTCGTAGATGTTGAGGGGCTCGCCGATGCGAGGGGTGCGGCCATCCAGCCAGGCGCTGTCATGCCACTGGTAGCCGGTGATGTCGCGCACCACGGAGCGATGGTTTGGCCTCAGCTCTGACCCAAAGGCATAGGGGTCGATGTGGTCCTGATAACCGCCGCCTGCCAGGTACACGCGCAGCTCGTAGGGGTCGCCATCGACGAGATCGGGCACCCAGCCCTCCCAGAAGTTGCCGTCGTGGATGCGCTTCATCTCGGTCTCGAAGCCGTCGTGATGAACGATGGTCATGCCGGCGGCGGCCGGGGCAAACGCGCGGACCACCGTACCCTCGGCTACGGTATGGGCCCCCAAGTACTCGTGCGCGTCAAAGATCTGGCCTGCATAGAACCCCTGGATGTCCATAGACAACCCCCATGTCAACGTCTGCCCGACTTGCGGCGTGGCTAAAAAACTGAACCATTTTCAATTCTATAGGCAGGCAGTGAGGCGCAGCGACACCATTAGGTCAGACCCATGAGAAAAGCCGTTAACGCAAGGTCGTCAGAGCCCTTTGGGGATAGGCGGCAGCCCGGTGGCACGCTCACCCCCTGCCGGAGCAGGGACCGCCTGCGTGGGAGCGTCTTGCGCAAGGCCAACCGGTCCTCCACCAACTCTCGGCGCCTCGACTGGAGGGGCTGGTACCGCAGCGGACATGCTCGTTACCGCATCCGTGGGCACGACCTGGGCGGCAGGGGTGGTGGGCGCCCCGATGCCCTCGGGCACGACGGAAGCCGCCTCGGGCACCATGAGCGTCTCAAGGGGCTGATAGTCGGACGCGGTAGGCGGCGTGGTCGGAGTGGGCACCTCATACGGGAGAGGACTCGCCTCCTCCGAAACATACGGTCCATCCGAGGACGTCTCCGGCTCCACGGGCACGGAAGGGGCAGCCAGCCGCGCCTGCGCCTCAAGCCGGGCAATCTCCTTCTCCATGAAGGCGCCGCGCGTCACGTCCTGCCCGCGCCTGAGCTCAAAGCCGCTCTTGATCACAAAGGGCAGGTACAGGGCAATGATGACCAGGTAGTACATGATGGTGGGCAGCGCGTCGTCACCCTGGACCACGTACTCGGTCTCGAGCGCCTCGCCAAACAGGGCAATGCTCGGCATGACCAGGACAAAGTCGTCAAAGCCATGAAAGAGGCTCACGCCGCCAAGGCGGTGGGTCCGAAGCAGGATGACGCAAAGCAGGAAGGAGTACATGCCCGTCTGGCACATCTTGAGCAGCGCCTGGACGATGGACAGGCCGTCCACGAAGTCGGACGTGACGTCGACGTGCGCAAAGCCGAAGAGCACCGACGTGATGACGATCGCGCGCACCACGCCCTTGTGCGTGGAGCCCATGGCCGCCAACAGGCCGTTGAACACGATGCCACGGAACATGAACTCTTCCATGATGCCGATGCCCACGCAAAGCACGACGGTCTGGAGAAGGCGCGAGGGCCAATCGCTCGTGATGGGCGTACCGTCCTCAAAGCCCCAGATCAGCTCGAGGACCATGAGGGCAAGGGAGATGGCGATGCACCACCAGCCGAAGCGGAAGGTGTAGGCAATATCGTCACGTGAGGTGGAGACCAGGCTCTTGCCGCCCAGAAGCAACACGGCGGCTATCGCCGCCACCGACCCCAGGCCCTCGATGATGATGTCCGTCCAAAGAGACTCGTAGGAGACGTTCAAAAGCATCACCACGAAGAAGGCGATCACCTCTGCGACGGTCACCGCGCCTATCGCAAGCACCGAGAGCAGAAGCTTGACGCGCCCCTTGCGTACCAGCGTCTTGTCGTCCATTGCTCCTCCGGAGTCACAACCCACTCGCGCGCAGTCGATGCGCCCTTAGTACGTACCCATTTTGGCAGTAATCCAACCCGTGCGCTAGCATATCTCCAAGAGGTCAGGCCGCCGCGGCCTCGCCACCCCAGCCCAAAGGAGCAAGCGCATGAGCTTTGCGTTTATCGTCTCGCCCGCCAAGAAGATGAATGCGGTGGACGGCCCACCCGATGCGACCGGGCTGCCACTGCTCATCGACCGTACGGAGCTCCTGCTCGAGCAGCTGCGTTCGCTCAGCTACGAACAGGCCAAGGGGCTCTGGCAATGCAGCGACCGGCTCGCGCGGCCAAACTACGAGCGTCTGTGGCACACCGATCTGCGTGCGGCGACGACCGCCGCCGCGCTAGCCTACGAGGGCATCCAGTACCAGCACCTGGCGGCCAAGGTGCTCGACAAGGACGCCCTCGCCTACCTCGAGCGGCACCTGCGCATCCTCTCGGGCTTCTACGGCGTGCTCGGCCCCTTTGATGCCGTGGTCCCCTACCGCCTGGAGATGCAGGCGCGCCTCGCCATGCCCGCCCAAGGCGACCGCCCCGCCACGCGCGACCTCTATGCGTTCTGGGCAGACTCTTTGGCCAACGTCCTCGCCGAGCGCTTCGACACCATCGTCAACGTCGCCTCCGTAGAGTACGCGAAGGCCGTGCTCCCCCACCTGCCGCCTCTCGGCATCCAGACGATCACCTGTCTGTTTGGCAGCGTCCGCGCGTCCGACGGCAGGCTCGTCCAGCGCTCAACCGAGGCGAAGGCGGCGCGCGGGAGCTTCGTGCGCTGGTGCGCGGAGCAGCGCATCGAGGACACGGAGGCGCTCACCGCGTTCTCCGATCGCGGCTACGCCCTTGACCGAGCGCGCAGCACCAAGGACACCCTCATCTTCGTGCGCGCATAGAAAACGTGCCCGGGCGCATCGTCTTGGCGCCCGGGCACGCATCACATCCGTCTGGGTCTGGCTCGCTAGTCCTCCAGCAGCTTGGTGTCGATGATCTGGAAGTTGGCCCTGTGGAGGTAGAGGGCCTTGTTGTCGATCATGAGCTTGGTGGTCTTGGGCAGGTCCGTCTTGACCTCCCAGTAGACGTTGTTGCCCGAGTACGCGACGATGGGCTGGCCGGTCTGCGACTTGATGACCACCACACGGCTCTTGCCAAAGTAGTTCTTGTATTGGTTGAGCGTGTAGGAGAGCGACGTGATGGTGAACGGCGAACCGCCGTGGCTCTCGATGAACTCCGGCGTGGAGAAGTCCATCGCCGGGCTCAGGCCCTTCTCGGCAAAGATGCAGGTGTCACCGCAGGTCTCCATCTCGCGCCCGTCGATGGTGATGGTGATCACGCTGGAAAGCTCCCACTGCTCGAAGGCGACGCCCGTCTCGGTGTAGCCGGAGGTCTTGACCTTGTTGCCCTTGAGGTTGATGTGCTTGCCCGAGGTCCTGAGGGTCTGCTGGCCGAAATTGTCGTACGTGGTGATGACAAAGGAGTTGCCCACCAGGTCTCCCTTGAGCTCGCCGATCTGCGTCGTGCATCCCGGCACGTTTGCGGAGAACCAAATCACACCGATGAGCACCAGCACGAGCGCAATGCCAGCACCTATCGCAACCTTCTTCACCTTGCTCATAGCAACTCCCTCCGACCGATGCGAACGTCTTGATTCTAACGCGGAGCCGCTTGGGCTGTCGTGTCGTGGCGGTCGACTTCCCCCTCGAAATGCCAGTGGTTCATAGGCTTTGCGTGGTATCTGGGCACGATGGATGCCTGCTCGCCTACAATCGCACCGTTACACATTGCCGGCATCGGCAAGGCGAACCACATGAAGGGCTCCACATGTTCTCTTTTCTCGCGGGACTCATCTTTCTCGCTGGCTTGATTTCCTATATAGGACTCACCTGCCGCTACGTGCTCACGCAGGCATCGCTTGGCACGCCCGTCTCGCGCGCGACGCTCATCTGGAACTCGCTCTTCGGGCTGGTACTTGTCTGGCTCACCGTCTGGGGCTTCATCGGCCTCATCGACGGCGGACCCTTCGCCCCTCTGGCGCCGCTCGTGGTCGCTCCCGCCCTCGTAGCCCTCTCGCAGCTGACGCTCAGGCGCGAGCGCACCCACGCGTACCTGCGCACCCTTGAGCCGCGCCTGCGCCACCGGGCCGAGTGGGGGCTCCTTTTGGGCTTCTGCGTGATAGCCCTCTTCACGGTGGAGTGGCCGTGGAGCTGGGCCATCGGCCTGTTCGGCCCGACGTACTGGTGGCTCGAGCTGGCGCTGATCATACTCGCCACGCTCTTCTTCTACCTTGTCGGACGCCGCCACGGCGAGGCGGCCTTCCCATCGCTTGCCTTCTTCGCCTTCATCGGCATCGCGCAGTACTTTGTGCGCAAGTTCAAGAACGCCGCCATTCTCCCCAACGACCTTCTGGTCCTGGGCACGGCAGCCGCGGTCGCCGAGCAGTACACCTACTCCTTCGACCCCAAGGCCGTCACGGGCGTGGTAATCATCATGGCCGGCGTCTACGTGCTCTCCCTGCTGCATCCCAGCTGGTCGGTCCAGGCGGACGACCAGCGGCGCGGCAACGTGCGCAAGGACAGCCTCATGGGCGTGGTCTCGGCGGCGCTCTGCGCGGTGCTGGTGCTCGTGCCCAACTACATGAGCATCTTCCAGGTGCAGATCATGTACTGGTATTCGATCAGCTTCTACGAGAAGCAGGGCTTCCTGCCCACGTTCATCGCGGTCTGGCAGGACCTGCCGATCCACAAGCCCAACGACTACAACACCGAGGATGCCGAGAAGGCCACCAAGCGACTCGCAACCGCTTACGAGGAGGGCATCGGCGCCAGCGAGGCCCGCCAACAGGCCGTAAAGCAGTTTGACGAGCTCAAGCCCAGCGTCATCGTCGTGATGAACGAGTCCTTCGCCGACCTGGCCGACTTCGACGGCCTGCGCTGCGGCTACGAGGGCCCGAAGTTCTTCAACAGCATCGACGACGCCCTCTATCGCGGCGAGCTCTTCGTGAACGTGCACGGAGGCGGAACCTGCAACACCGAGTTCGAGTTCTTGACCGGCAACTCGCTCGGCTACATCGGCGCGGGCAAATACCCCTACTCGACCTTCCGCCTCAGCCCCATCGACAACCTGGCGCGCCAGCTGGGCTCGCTCGGATACACCACGACGGCCATGCACCCCAACTACGCCTCCAACTGGAACCGCAACAAGGTCTACGCGGACTTCGGGTTTGACACCTTCATGGACATCGACGCCTTTGGCGGCATGCCCCTGCGCGGAATCGACGGCCGCAAGAAGATGGAGACTCCCACGGGCATCCCCATCTTCCACAGCGGCGTGTCCGACGAGGCGACCTACCAGGCAACTCTGGACCTGCTCGCCGCGGACGAGAAGCCCCAGTTCGTCTTCAACGTGACCATGCAGAACCATGGCTCGTACAACCAGAACAACATCCCCGAGGACAAGCTCACGCACTACTATCCCGCGGGCATCTATGAGAACCCGGGCTTCGCCGAGACGCCCGAGCGGCTGAACGAGTACCTCTCCTGCATCGAGGAGTCCGACCGCGCCCTCGAGTGGTTCGTCGGCGAGCTGAAGAAGCTCGATCGCCCCGTCGTCCTGGTCTTCTTCGGCGATCACCAGCCCTCGATGACGCCTGACTACAATGACGCCTGGTACACCAACGAGGATGACCTCACCCACACGCAGCGCGTCTACCATGCCGAGTACGTCATGTGGGCCAACTACGACGTGGCCGGCAACAGCCAGTCGAGCGAGGTGCGCGACACCAGCTGCGATGCGCTCGGCAGCATCATGCTCGACGCCATCGGAGCGCCCGTCAGCCAGTACCAGGAGGCGCAGCTCGCCGTCAACCAGGAGATCCACGCCACCAACCTGCACGGATACCTCGGGGCTGACGGCACCTGGTACACCCCCGAAAGCGAGAGCCCCTACCGCGACCTCTACGAGGACATGGCGCTGGTGGAGTATCTCAACTTTGCCGAGAAGCTCTGATCTGACATGACGCGCGCGCAGGGACCTTTACGAGGGGTCAACCTCGGCAACTGGCTCGTGCTCGAGCGCTGGATGGAATCCACCCGTACGCCCGGCCCCTTCTCTGGCGCCGCGTCGGACGACGAGAAGGGCCTGCGCAAGGAGCTGGCCGGTGACGTGCTCGCCGAGAGGCTCGCCGCGCATCGGGCCAGCTATGTCACGCGCGACACCTTCGCCTGGCTCGAGCGCATCAACTGCAATCTCGTGCGCCTTCCCGTGCCCTTCTTCGTCTTTGGGGACGAGACGCACGAGAGCTGCATCGCCCACGTGGACGATGCCATGGACTGGGCGGCAGAGTGGGGCATCCCCGTGCTCATCGACCTGCACACCGTCCCGGGTGGCCAGAACGGCTTCGACAACGGCGGGGCAAGCGGGCTCTGCACCTGGCATCACCGGTCCCTGCAGATGCAGCAGACCCTCGCCGTGCTGGAAGAGCTTGCGCTGCGCTACGCCAATCACCCCGCCCTCTTTGGCATGGAGCCCATGAACGAGCCCGCCAACAGACGCATCTTTGCCCAGAGCATGCAACGCTATGGCGCCGACCACCCGGGTCGCGTCGAGCGTTCGACCCCCATCCCCCATGGCGTGCTTGCGCAGTTCTACCAACTGGCATACGAGCGGCTGCGCCCCATCCTGGGACCCGAGGTGCCCCTCGTCTTCCACGACCAGTTCGAGCTGGGCGCATGGGACCAGTTCCTGCCCGCCAGGCGCTATCCGAACGTGTGGATCGACACCCACCAGTATGTGGGAACCTTCGTGCGCGCCACCCGTCTCACCAGCCTGCGTGCCCACGTGCTTGCCGCCCGCGCGACGGGCCTGCGCATCGCACGCGCCAACCGCCATCACCCCGTGATCGTAGGCGAGTGGTCGCTGTCAAACAACCTGAAGGGCCTCAAGGGGGCGGGCGAGCAGGAGCGCGACCGCATCATGCGCGTTTATGCCGCCGAACAGATGAGGGCCTTCGAGAGGGGCATGGGCGGCTGCTTCTGGGCGCTTCGCAACGGACGCTACGACACCTGGAGCCTCGAGGCCGCCATCAGGCGCGGCTGGATCGAGTTCTAGGCTTGCCTCGGCGGTAACTGCAGCTTGTACGTGGCGTTTTGAACACGTGGCGATTGCATCCATCTTGCGAAACTCTGCCCAAGGAATACTCGTGTAGGGTATTATTGTTGCCCGCATACGTCCTTGTTGGACAGATAAAGCCTTACATTGGAGTCGCGCGTGGCAGCAAGCACAGACACCACCTCTCAGAATGCGGGAACCACCGCAGGCGTTTCAGGAATGGCCCCCTCCACCGCATGGGGAGGGTCGGCCAAGGCAGCGAAGCGCAAGCGTCGCCTCAGGATCCGCATGATCGTCACCGGCATTCTCGCCGCAGCCTACGCCGTCGGCATCTGGTACTTCTCGAGCCACTTCACCCCAGGCACCACCGTTGACGGCGTCGACGCGAGCCTCATGACCATCGACCAGCTGGCCGGGGCAATCCAGGACCGTGCCGCCACCTACGAGCAGCACGTCACCAACGAGGACGGCTTCGACCTCACCATCACCTCGGAGGAGATCGGACTCTCCACCGAGGGCACCCAGGTTGCCACCGAGGCGCTCGCACGCACCAATCCGGTGCTTTGGCTCCCCCAGCTGCTCTCGCCCAAGCACATGCTCATCGATGCCCATGTGCACAGCGACGAGGAGGCCCTGGACACCGTCGTCGGCAACGCCGTGGCAGAGTACAACAAGGACGCGGAGCAGCCCACCAACGCGACGGGCGCCTACGACAAGAAGAGCAAGTCGTTCGTGGTGGTTCCCGAGACCATCGGCACCGCCCTCGACGCGGACAAGGTCACCGAGAAGATCGAGGTCGCCTGCCACGAGCTGAACCCCAACGTCACCCTCGACGGCAGCGCGCTCCTGCAG